>NZ_JBLWVE010000016.1:0-91748 GCF_048268645.1 Brumimicrobium sp.
TGGTCTAAATTTATTCAGACCGTATCGACTGTATAACAAGAGCCGTATGAATCGAGAGGTTCACGTACGGTTCTGTGAGAGGTTTAGGGGTGAAACTCCCCTTTACCTACTCGACTATGCAACGTATTTTATTTATTTTTTATCAATTTGTCCCCTTCTTTCTCAAGTTGGTTAATCAAATTCTTGATTTCAGTTTCATCAAATTTTCCTTTTCCTTCAATGAGCTTATGAAACTTTCGAATTAGGCTTTTCGTCCGACTTTCTTTTGATTTCTCAATTTCAGAATAGAATGCGGATCGATATCTCGAAAGTGAATGTTTTCCATTAGGTCCACCTTTCACTTTGTCTTTAGTGTACTCATCCTGTCCATCGTCTTCCCAATAGCATATTCCACAAATTTCCCAAGAGTCTCTTTCTCCAAGCGAATAAAAGCCACAGACTGGACAAGTATTTGGTAGGTCAAGTTCTTGAACAAAGCTATGTCCTTTCATTCCTTCAATTTCAGGAAAGTGGTCACTAAAGAACTTTCGTCTTCTTTGAAGTTTATCTATTTCGATATTTAGTTTTTCTTGGTTCAATTCTTAATAGTCTTCGATAATGACTTGTTCAGTTACAGTTCCTAATTCGGAAATTAAGTTTCCATAAAGTTTAAAGTAGTCTCCACTCGTTTTTAGAAATAAGCCGTAGTCTTCTTTGAAAAGTGTCATTTCCATTGTCGAACCCTTGAATGTGAATGTGTTTCCGACCTTTTGAAATCCTTCTTTGGTAAGAAACTTCTCAAGTTCAACTGAGTCGCTTTTAAATTTTATGTATTGTGATAGTCCCAATGTCTTTCTTTATATGTTGCACAACGGTTCTGCGGTAGGAAATGTGGCGCTTCTCTCGAGTATAATCGTGCGCCATTTTTTTTACCGCATGTTATGGTTATTTTATTCTTTCAAAAGTTAAATTCTGTTCTTTAAAAATAATTGTTTTGAGGTCACCTTCTTTGGGAGTTCCAATTTGAGTTCTACATTTCATATTTTCTGATTCAATATTCCAGTAGCACCAGTCTTCGGACATTACATACTCCCATTTTCCTCTTTTACATGAAGATTCATTGTCTCCTGTAATTCTCCATGTGTAATCCGGATTAATGGTCAATTTGGCATTAGAACAGATATATTCACCCGCTATTAGCTTTTCATTTTGTGAGAATATTGAATTGTATCCGATCCAATTAAAGATCACAAATCCTAAACATAAACAACCCAAAACAATTTTTCCAATCATTGGTGCACTCAGTTTGTTCTGTTTAAATGTGTTTAATCCAGAATACAATAAAATCATACCTATTATTCCAACCAAGAATAAGAACAGAATTATAAATCCTGCAATTAATGGGAGCATATCAGGTCTTATTATTTGCATCTAGTTCTTCAGTTAACCATAACAATCGGCTTTCGACAATAGTCTATATCCGAACTGTATCCATTCCACCAAATATAACATTAATTTCAACACAAAACCTCAACTACAACAGGCCTTTTAAATTGATTGTAAAAAAAGTAAAATATTTAAACCTCTTCCTAATCGTAGAATTATACGTATAATAAACGTTTAATTCTACGCTTAATATTCCAACACGAAGCTTCGATTTCCACCCCGACGAAAACCGGTAGCTTTGTGAACTTCTTTTTGTTTTGCAAGGCAAGTGAATTTGTGTAGCGACCTTGTGAAGCTCCCACAAATTGCATTGACTGCCAAAAAGAAGGAATAAACTTTAGGTAGTAGGCGGAAAAGGTGGCAAAATAATAATCATTTGAGTTTAAATCAATCACATTTTTAAACTCTGCCTCGATTGGTCAACAATCTGTTGACTTATTTTAGAGTCACATCGTTTTTATATTTGAGTAACAAGTTGTTGTCTAATTTTTATGAGAGAGCAATATTCAAATTTATAACAGTGCATCTATAATCAACATTACACTAAAAAAAGTAAAAACCTTTTTGCCTGAAAGTATGTGCTTGCAGATCAATCGTTCATAAATCATCAACCTTCAAAAAGTTGATTCTTACGGAAAAAGCAATCTTACTATTGGTAAAAGTAAATTTACTGTGAGTGATACTTTTAGAAAAGGCTTCGGTAAGTCAAAGGTGAGGATGGTGTAAACATCGGATTTTAAGGGAGGAGTAACACCTTATTATATTGAAAAAACAATAGTTTCTAACTGAATAAGGTGTTTTGTTAATCAGGTAGCACCTTACTCCACAAGCTACAACACCTCACCACAATTCAATATTGCTGCTCTGCAATATGGGATTCTAACTTCTCTCGATTTAATGGAATTATTCCTCAATATCTACCCCCCAATCTTCCTCCTCAACAATTGCGCATTCAAGGCACAAACTATAGTACTCACGCTCATCAAAGCAGCTCCAAAAGCGGGACTTATCATTAGTCCTGGAATGAAACCTGTTGCTAAAGGCAAAGCGATAACATTGTATCCCGTAGCCCAAACTAAATTTTGAACCATTTTTTTGTAAGTCGCTTTTCCAAATAATATTAAATTAACAATGTCCTTCGGGTTACTGTCCATTAAGACGATGTCGGCAGTTTCTGCAGCAACATCAGTTCCAGAACCAATCGCAATTCCAACATCCGCTTGGGCAAGAGCAGGCGCGTCATTTACACCATCACCCACCATGGCAACAAATTCATTTCTCGCTTGAAGTTCTTTGATTTTCTCCAATTTTTGATCGGGGAGGACTTCTGACATATAATCGTCGAGTCCTAGTTTCTCAGCAACATCTTTAGCAACAATTTCATTATCTCCTGTGAGTAAAGAAGCTTTTATGTTATGATTATGTAGTGTTTGTATGGCATCAAAAGAACTTTCTCTAATTTCATCTGCAAAAGTGATGAAACCAATTAATTCTCCATCCACAAAAGTGAAGATTTTGGTTTCAATTCCTTCGTTTTCATCCTCATCTATCTTTTGATCCATTTGCTCTAACAACAAATATCCTCCTGCTTGCACTTCCTTTCCATTTACGATTCCACGAACACCAATTCCAGCATTATACTTGAAATCAGTAACAGAAGGAATTTCTAATTTATCTTCCTTTGCTTTTCGTGTTAAACCTTTAGAAATATGATGTTCGGATGGACTTTCTACTGCTGCGGCATAAGTTAATAGATCCGTTTCTGTATAGTCAGAATGAAGCGAAACCATACGAGTAATTTCATGCGAACCTTTGGTTAAAGTTCCTGTTTTGTCAAAAACGATGGTTGTGATTTTTCGAGACGCTTCAAAAGCAGTTCGATTGCGAATCAATAATCCGTTTCTTGCAGAAACACTTGTAGATATGGAAGCAACGAGTGGAATCGCTAGTCCTAAGGCGTGCGGACAACAAATAACCATCACAGTCACCATACGTTCCATTGAAAAAGCAACTGTTTCACCCAGTGCCAACCACGTGAAAAAAGTTCCAAAACCTAAGACCAAAGCTATAACTGTTAACCATTTAGCAGCTACATCTGCAAGTCGCTGTGTTTTTGACTTTTGCTTTTGAGCAGTTTGTACCATATTGATCACCTTGGAGAGATAACCTCCTTCTCCGATTCCTTTCACACGGACTTTCACCACACCATTTCCATTGATGGCACCACCAATTACTTCATCATTGACCGTTTTAGTAACAGGTTTACTTTCCCCTGTTAACATACTTTCATTGAGGTCACTTTCTCCTTCAACAATTACTCCATCGGCAGGTACTTTCTCACCCGGTCGAATTAAAATTATATCGTCTTCTTTTAAATCACCAATACTTACTTTACGTGTTTGGTTACCGTCAACCAAGTTAGCTTCATTGGGCATCAATTCTGCTAAGGCTTCCAAAGCTTTACTTGCACCAAGTATAGAGCGCATCTCAAGCCAATGTCCGATTAACATTACGTCGATAAGTGTAGCTAATTCCCAAAAGAAGGTATGGCCTTCAAACCCGAAAACAACCGCAACACTATAGAAGTAAGCAGCAGAAATAGCGACCGCAATAAGGGTCATCATTCCAATGGATTTGCTTTTTAATTCACTTGCTAAACCAGTTAGAAATGGCCAACCACCATAAAAGTAAACAATACTCGATAGACCGAAAAGCACATAATTACTTCCAGAGAAGTCCCATTCTACTCCAAGTATTCCTTGAATCATTGGAGATAAGGCCAAAATAGGAAGAGTTAAAATCAAAGAGATCCAAAACCTTCGTTTAAAATCTTGTATCATCATTTTGTGATGATCGTGTTTCATTTCTCCATGACCAGAATGATCCATTTTTGAATGGTCCATTTTCTCGTGATTGTGATGTTCGTGTTGTTTCATAATTGAAATCTTTATAATTTATGATTAGTAATCACTGTGTATTAATCTTCGCTTTTACATAATTCTTCCGAATCTTTTAAAATATTTTTATGTCTTTTTTGATGAATTCCTATTTCTGTTAATAAAGAAGGGGTTGCATGAAGTTCTCTACAGAGTACTATCCCTTTATCCAGCAATTTGGTTTTCTCTGCTTTTGTAAGGTTTGTAAGCGCAGTTAAAGGATGTAATCCTAATCTATCCACTCTGTCTTTTAATCCGTTATTATTTGGGTAATCCCAACTCGTCATTAACAATCCCGCACAATTACCATATTGAAGTGCATCTGTTGTAAAGCGTGTATTTGTGTAGAGTCCTCCTTTATGGATTTTGTTTTCATGACCATTTAATTTTTTCCAACTGATTTCTACATCTAAGAATCTAGAATGAATATAAAGCGGAGTTTTTACATTACAAAATCTACCTTGGCTGCTGTGATACTTACATTCAATCATGTGATGTTGATTGTCTTTTTGTGCAATCACATCTATTTCGTGTTGAACGCAATTGCCTTGTTCAATTACACCAACTTCAGTTTCATAGCCTTCATGTGCTAGGATTTTTCCCACAAATCTTTCAAAAGGAAAACCCGAAGGTCCCAATTCCATAAGTGCTTTCTTAAGTTTGTATTTTGAGGCACTGACACTAGATTTACCTTTTAGCATTTTAAAAGCCAATTGGTAAATCTTTTTTGTGGTCATTCCTTCTTCAATTTGATCTTCTATTTTATGGGCAATATCCTGAATAATATTCTCAGCTGCATTGGTGCGCCTTAGAGAATTCATGAGTTTATTGACATCAAAAGGAACGACATCATTATTGTATTTTACGATATTTATTTGTGTCGTGGATTTCATAAATGAAATGTAATAACGGGAATATCTGAATTGTTGATTACACTTTCAGTTATACTTGGTGAGATTAATTTCTTCAACCCTGACTTCCCATGGGTAGCTAAAACAATAACATCAATTTCATTTTTTTGAGAAAAGTTGATTATTCCTCTTTCTTCGTTCAATGCATTAATGATATTTATTGGATAAGCACCTTTTGGATAAGGTTTTAAAAACGTGTCGATATTTTCATTAGCAGCATCTGTTTCCTTAAAGTTATGCGGAGTGTTTACATTTAATAGATGAACTTTAGCATTGAGTACGTTTGCTAATTCTGTTACTGTTTTGAAATGTTTTTCAGCCGATTTCTCAAATGTTGAAGCGAAAAGAATGTTCTTTATTTTAAAGTCATCAAATTTTCCTTTCACAATTAATACTGGTACAGATGAATTTCTAATTACACGTTGTGTATTTGAACCTAAAACACCCTTGTAGCCTTTAGAACCATTTGAACCCATTACTATAAAATCGTGGTGATGATGCTGAGTATGCAAATCAATTTCTTCACGACCTTTATCAAAAACTAGAAAAACTTTGGCTATTAACCCCATTTTCTCAGCTTTCCTTTTGAGTTTGCTTAATTCACTTTTTGCATAACCGATCTTTTTCTTGGTCTCATGAAAATTATCCTCTTCTTCTTTTGGAAGTTCAACCCAATCTACTGGAGTCATGAGCAAGTGAAGGAAATGAATTTCTGCATTTGCTTTTTTTGCCATTTCTAAGGCAAGCTCTGATGCAATTTGAGCACATTTCGAAAAGTCTGTGGGTACAAGTATATTTTTCATTTTATTTACTTTTATAATTTATAATAGTTCAAGCTATCTGTTACTAAATCGTTGCTAAACAAATATATAATAGTATTAACTTTATTGTTTACCATTTTACATTTAATGAATATCATATTTTGTCTATGGGAATGCGCTTACTCTTCTCATGGTTTTTGTATTCAGATAAATTAATTCCAGTAACATTTTTAAACTGTCGAGATAATGCAGAAGAGTTTTGATAACCTAATTTGTAGGCTATATCAGAAAAGTTTAATTCATCATTTTCAATTAATTCTTTTGCTCGCTCAACTTTTAATAAGATGCTATATTGACGAATCGTTTTGTTGAATGTTTTTGAAAATAATTTGCTTAAGGAATCATAATTTAAATCTATTCTCTTGGTGATATATTCAGATAACTTTAGCTGAAGATCAGAAGACCAAACGTATTCAATAATTATCCTTTTAACTTCCTCTGCAAGAATATCTTCACTATTACCAATGATTTCAAATTCATTGTTTTTTATGATCTCTTCGATTTTTGAATTACTGACTTTCTTTGGATTGTAGCGTAATACAATTTTTCCAAGAGAGATGTCAATGATTTTGACGTCTAATTCTTTAAATTCAGTTGTTAATACTTTTAAGCAACGACTGCAAAGCATTCCTTTAACATTAAATTCTTTTGTTATGACATCCATCTTTCTATAAATTAGTAATCCATTCTTCAATCAGCTTCTTTTCATTCGCTGTTAATTTGGCATCATTGTGCATTAGTGTATAGGAGGAAAGTGGCATTTCACCATCTTTAACTTGGTTCTGTATAGAGAATAGTTTATTTCTTTTTTTTCTATCTGAATAGTTTCCAAACTCACTAAAATTCAATTCTTCTTTTCCCTCGCGAACATGTTTGTCCATTAACATTCTCATTGGCTGAATTTTACTGTATAAAGGATAGTTAGTATGGTTGCTGTGACAATCATAACAGGAGGTTTCAAGAATTGATAATACATTATCTGGAATAGCATACACTTTTCGTATATCAGTGTACGGTGTGATTTCTTGTTGATTAGTACTGGCTGGGATAAATTGTATCCCAACCAGCAGTATCAATAAGCTATATATTATCCATTTAATATAAGACTTCATTTTATTTGATTTCACCATTTATTTTTCCACACTTTGGCATACTTTGTCCCATGTAAGGGTTTTCAACTTCATTTTTATTTGTTACCCAAATAGCGCCTTTGTTATTATTTGCCATCGGACAATAAGCTTCGTAAACCTTTTGGTCTGTTCCAACAATCTCTATTAAATCTTTAATGTCTACACTAAGCAAAACTAGATGTTCACGTTGATGGTGAATATCGCCAGCGTTTTCAGTAATATGTTCAGCATGTTCAATTGAACTATTCATGATCTCATCAACTTCTTTGTATTCTTTGTTTGAAAGCTGATCACCTTGAAAGTCTTTTAATGCATTTGATAACTTCTCACTTGATTTTGCTGCGTCGTCGGCAGAATCATTTGTAAGGTTTTCTGACATTTCGAAATAGCTATTGAGTATTGAAGAAAGGTTGTCCTTTTTCGTTACTTCTTCTGTCTGTGTAGAAGAATTCACTTGCTCTGTAGTTTCTGTTGGTTTTTCAGTAGGTGTAGAATCACTACCTGCACAACTTGTGAGTATGAAAAAGCCTCCTGCCATTAATACTGACATTACTTTTAAATTTACTTTTTTCATTTTATTTATTTTTGATTATTAATTAACTATTTAATTACTTGTTTTACCTCACCACATTTCAACATCGCTGCTCCATAATATGGATTCTTAATTTCTGATTCTAAACTTAACCAATCTGCACCTTTGTCGTTGTTTACCATAGGGCAATGTTCAATATAAATAGCTTTGTCCATAGCTCCAAAAGTTTTCAAAAGGAGAATCATTTCTTCAGAGATTTGTTCAAAGAAAATCCTTAGCTTTTGAATGTCCTTTGTTGCTGCGGCATTTTTCAATTGACTTTTTAGTTGGTCATTTCTTTTCATCCAAAAGTCATGTGCATCGCCTGTAAAGACTTTCATATCAACTTGATTTAGTGTTTCAAACATTTGCTTTGCACTTGAAATTCCAGGATTGAAATCGTCATTGACTAAGTTGTCTTTTAATGTAAAATACGCTTCAAAAAGTGGAGACAAGGCATCTTTTTCCTTTTGACCGATGGACATTTCTTCCATTGTCATAGTTTCAGAATGAGAAGCTCCTCCATGATTATGACCTGAAACAGGAACTCCTCCTTCTGGACTCATCATACTTGGCTTACCCGCTAATTGTGCTGCGGCATCTATACTGAATGTTCCATTTGTTGCAATTTCTTCACCGACTTCTAATCCTTCTTTAATAAGGTATCCGTCACCCAATGAAGGTCCTAAAGTGACCATTTTCATCAAGAAACTGACCTTGTCCGAAGTTGTGTTTTTTACGTAAACAACAGAACGTTCTCCTGTCCACATTACGGCAGATTTTGGAACGACAATCACCTCTTCGTTCACCTCCAGTTGACTTTCGATTATCCCTTGAACGAACATATCTGGCTTTAATCTTTGTCCAGGATTTTTAAGAATAACTCTGGCCGAAGCAACTCGTGTATTAGAATTAATCACAGGATCGATAAAGGATATTTCTCCTTTGAATTTCTCGTTGGAAAGTGCACGAACGGTGAATTCTACTTTATCACCTTGTTTAATCCAAGGAATATCGCTTTCGTAAACGTCGAACAGTACCCAAACCGTATTGATGTCAGCTATTTCATACAACGATTGTCCTTTTTGAATGTAATCCCCAAGGTTGATTCTCTTGTCGGTAACAACTCCAGAAACGTCTGCTAGAATTGGGAATTGTTCTTGAATTTCTCCATTTGCAAGGATCTTATTGATTTGATTTTCTGTTAACTTCCAATTCTTTAGTTTTTCTTTAGCGGCACTAAATAAAGAAGGTTGGGATTCCTTTATTTTATGCGCTTCAAACAACTCTTCTTGTGCTGCAACTAATTCCGGAGAATAGATGTAAGCCAAAACTTGTCCTTTTTGAATAGTTTCCCCAGTAAAGTTTACTGTCAGTTTTTCAATTCTCCCTGGAATGTGTGAGGATTGAGAATAAACATTGCGTTCATCTGTTTTCACTTTTCCATTCATCCGCACTTCCTTGACCGGTTTCTGTTTGGTCACAATTGAAGTTTGTACATTCGCCAATTGCATAGCCGTTGGAGACATTCGAATTTCTAAAGGATTTCCATCATCGTTAGAATCCGTGCTCAAAGGAATTAAATCCATTCCACACAAAGGACAAGCTCCGGGTTCATTTGCTCGAATTTGAGGATGCATGGAACACGTCCAAATGGTGTCTTCAGTATGATCGTGGGCTTCTGCCTGACCTGACTTAGCTGCTGATCCAAAAATCATCCAACCCAATAATAAACCTAAAACAAGAGTGGCGATCGCGATATATATTGTCTTTCTATTTTTCATTTTATTCTGATTTTGCTGTTAAATAATCTAGTTTTGCCAAAGCAATAAAGAAATTCTTTGTCGCTGTAGCTTCTGCGATTTGGTAGTTGATTAATTCTTGTTGCATGCGTAAAATCTCGACAAAATCTTCCCCTGAATTGCTGTATTCTTTTTCGAGTAGGGTGATGATCTGTTTTGATTTTTCAATTTGCCTTTCGTAGAGAAGCAATTGTTCTTTTGCACTCTTCAATTCATAGAAAGTCAGCTCGTAACTTGAAATCAAAGTATTTTCAACATCACTTTTGTAATGCTCAATTGCTTCTTGCTTCAACTGTGATTCTTTCGCAAAAGCTTTATATTTTTTTCTGTAAATCGGAAGGGTGACGCTAATCATTGGCATAATCATATTTCTGCCGTCGGGCATAAATCCGTAATCCAAACCTACTCCAAATCCTGGTAAACCTTCTTTCTTCGCCAGTACTTCCGAAGCCTGTGCGGATTGGTGTTTTAGGTCCAGCGAATGCAAAGTCGGATTACTCACCAAAAGACTGTCTCTTCTGTAATTCAGCGGAATTTCTACCAATTCAATTGACTCTACCATTTCAATTTCGGAATTATCTTCCCTGTTGAGCAAGCGATTAAACTGAACCGTTAAAGGTTTGATTTTATCTTCCAACAATTTGATTTTCGTATCTGTATCTTCAATCTGCAGATCTACTCGAATAACATCTGACATGCTGTTTTTTCCTACCTTGAATCCTGTCGTAGCGAGTTGTTTGTAACTCTCCAGAACCTTTCGGTTTTCCTTATGAAGTTCAATTTCACGGTGGACTTCATACAAAGGATACCAAGCCGATTTCACTTTCATAAACAGCTCATTTCGCGCATCGATAAATTCATGATACATAGCTTCTGACTGAAGTTCATAAACACTTCCTGAAGTTTTTAGCGTTCCAAACCATGGAATCGTTTGTCGAATGCCAATACTTGCTTTTTCAGTTCCTGGATGTGGCGTCGAGGGACTAATTAAATAGCCGAAAGAAATGCTCGGATTTGGAAGGGAATTCACTTGCGCAACCCTTTGCACTGAAGCTTCGAAGTCTGCATATTTCGCTTTTAGAAGCGGATTGTTCTCTGCGGCTTCTGTTAGATATTGATCCAAAGACTGAGCACTTCCATTAGCGCTTATTCCTATAACCAAAGCCAATAAGATGTTTATATAATTTCTCATTTCGTTTCTTTTTTAAATTTACGTTCCTCTTTCCAGTAGTATAAAACTGGAACAATAAAATAGGTAATCGAAGCCAATAGCATTCCACCAAAAGCGGGGATTGCCATGGGAATCATGATGTCGGCTCCTCTTCCTGTTGAGGTTAAAATCGGGAGTAAAGCAATAATGGTCGTTGCTGAAGTCATTATTGCAGGTTTGATCCTACGCTGTCCAGCAATCACTACCGCTTCTTTAATTTCAGGTAAAGTAGTGGTTTTGTGTTTCTTAAAACTTTGATCGAGGTAAGTTCCCATTAAAACTCCATCATCGGTAGCAATACCAAACAAGGCAATGAAACCAACCCAAACAGCGACACTCATGTTCACGGCTTTCATTTGGAAGAGTTCCCTCATGTTCATTCCGAAGAAGTTAAAATTCAAGAACCAATCTTGTCCGTAGAACCAAAGAATAATGAATCCACCACTGAATGCCATGGCAATTCCTGTGAAAATCATCAGGGAAGTACTTACCGATCTAAATTGGAAGTAAAGAATGAGGAAAATCACCACAAGCACCAGTGGAACAATGATCGCCAAACGTTCTTCAGCCCTCACTTGATTTTCATAATTTCCAGAGAATTCATAATTCACTCCGCTTGGAACGATTAATTCACCATTATCGATTTTGTCTTTAATAAAACGCTGTGCATCTTCCACAACATCTACTTCCGCAACGCCATCTTTTTTGTCGAAGAGTACAAAACCTACGAGAAAGGTATTTTCACTTTTTATCATTTGTGGACCTCGAACATATTCAATATCCACCAATTCAATCAATGGAACTTGAACTCCCGTTGGAGTGGGTACAAATACTTTCTCCAGCTGACTAGGATCATCGCGGAGTTCTCGTGGATAGCGTACACGCACAGGAAATCTTTTACGTCCTTCTACAGTTGACGTAATTTCCATTCCACCAACAGCCGTTTCCAAGGTTTGTTGCACATCTTCAATATTCAATCCATACCTGGAAATAGCAACTCTATCAATATCGAAATGTAAATAAGGTTTACCTACAATTCTGTCCGCAAATACAGCTTCTTTCTTTACGGTGGGTACTTCCTTTAAAATTGATTCTAACTCCATTCCGAAATCTTCAATTGTTTCGAGATCCGGACCAAAAACTTTGATTCCCATTGGTGCTCTCATTCCCGTTTGAAGCATCACTAATCGTGTTTCAATCGGTTGAAGTTTTGGTGCAGAAGTTACTCCTGGAATATTTGTCACTTTAATTATTTCATCCCAAATATCATCTGGAGAACGAATGTTCTCTCTCCAATTTCGGAAATACTGTCCTGAATCGTCTGAAATTAAGTCTTCTCGGCCAATATTTTTATGAATTGCTTCTTCAGTACTGAGTGTATCGCCATTTTTTAGAATAAAGTTATTGTCCTCATCTACTTTAAAGCGTTCACGGTGACCTTTTTTGTTGAGAATGTATTCAGATTTGTAATTAATTACGTTTTCATACATCGAAATAGGAGCAGGGTCTAACGCAGACTCAACCCTTCCCATTTTCCCCACTGACAATTCAACTTCTGGAATATTAGCCAAAAGCATATCCAATTGTTGAATTACTTGTTTGTTTTGCTCAATTCCTGCATGAGGCATCGAGGTCGGCATCAATAAAAAGCTTCCTTCATCTAAGGATGGCATAAATTCCTTTCCTAATCCAGGCAAAGAATGGTTGAGTCCAGACCAAACTGAAGTCGTTCGAATATTCACCCCAATTTTGTCAAATCCAGTGGCAACAAAGCCAAACATAGTGTTAAATCCTAACCAGGCTGTTGAACCAAAAAGAATTACAAAAGTGGGAATCAATAAAAACTTGACTTTGTTGTCTAAACACCAGTTTAAAATGTGGGTATAGTATTTTTCCAATAGATAAAATGCCCCCAAAATGAGACTCACAATAACTCCTACAAATAAGAAATTCATTAAAAGAGAATTGCTTGGACCTAGTGGCATCCAATATTTGGCTAACAACCAAACTACAGAAACCACGGTGATATATACCGTAAGGTTTTTGGAGATTCGATTTTGTTTGCTGTACTCGGTGATAAACCAAGATATTCCAAAAGCCAACAAAGTTAAACCGCCCCACAAACTCATCCACATAGCAACAAATAACCCACCTACAATTAGCAGTGTATTGAGTACAATTCCTTTGGTGTTTTTCTTGATGTTAATTTTAAAAACTAAATGAGCAAGGGTGGGAAGAATAATCAAAACCACAATTAATGAAGCAATAAGAGCAAAGGTTTTGGTAAACGCCAAAGGTCGAAATAACTTTCCTTCTGCTGCTTGCATAGTGAAAACAGGAATAAAACTTACGATTGTTGTGGTTACCGCTGTCAAAATAGCTGAACTTACTTCTGCCACTCCATTATAGACCGTATCAATTAGTTTTTGGCTTTTGGGAGATTCTTTAATATGTTTTATGACGTTTTCAGAGAGAATAATTCCCAAATCGACCATGGTTCCAATGGCAATTGCAATTCCCGATAAGGCTACAATATTGGCATCGACATTGAAATAGCGCATGGCAATAAAAACCATCAAGATGGCAACAGGAAGCAAACTTGAAATAAGAATGGAAGCGCGTAAATTGAGTACCATCACCACAACGACTAAAACCACAATCAATAATTCGAGTGACAATGCTTCTTCCAAGGTTCCAATGGTTTCATTGATGAGTTCCGTTCGGTCATAGAAAGGCACAATAGTCAATTGACTTTCTGTTCCATCGGCTAAGGTTTTCTTGGGTAATCCACTGGCAATTTCATCTGCTTTATCTTTAATATTATTGATGACTTGTAAAGGATTAGCTCCGTATCTTGCCACAGCAACACCACCTACAACTTCAGCACCGTCTTTATCTAATAATCCACGTCGGGTAGAAGGTCCCAAGTTTACCACCGCAATGTCTTTGATTCTAATGGGAACATTGTCATTTACCGTAACCACAGCTTTTTCGATATCCTCGATACTTTCCACATATCCAAGACCTCTTACCAAGTACTCCGCTTTATTGATTTCAATGGTTTTGGCTCCAATATCTCGATTTGATTTCTTTACAGCATTCATCACATCATAAAGTGGGATATCATAAGTTTTCAAGGCATCGGGATCTACATCGATTTGATATTCTTGAACATAACCTCCAATGGAAGCCACTTCAGAAACTCCTTCCACCGCATTAAGGTTGTATTTCACAAAGAAATCTTGTACCGTTCTGATTTCATGCAAATCCCAACCGCCAGTTGGATTCCCATCTTTGTCACGTCCTTCTAGTGTGTACCAATATACTTGTCCCAACGCCGTAGCATCAGGTCCCAGAGCAGGTTGAACATCATCAGGAAGTAAATTTGAAGGAAGCGAATTCAGCTTCTCAATTATTCTCGATCTTGACCAATAGAATTCAACATCTTCATCGAAAATAATATAGATGCTACTGAATCCGAATATGGAAGAGCTCCGAATCGACTTTACTCCTGGAATTCCCAGTAAAGAAGTCGTTAAAGGATAAGTAATTTGATCCTCGATATCTTGAGGAGATCTTCCCATCCATTCGGTAAAAACAATTTGTTGATTTTCTCCAATATCTGGAATAGCATCAACGGCTACAGGATCTGAGGGCAAGAACCCAATGTTCCAACTGAAAGGAGAAGTGACCAAACCCCATCCTATAAATAAAACTAATATCAAAAAGGTTACTAACTTGTTTTCAAGAAAGTACCGAATAACTTTATTCAACATAACAAATAATTAAAAATGAAAAATATATTCATTGAGGAATGCGAAAAACATCCTCTTCTTTCAATCTAGATCAGATGAAAGTTTAATCTTTTGTTATTCTAAATGATGAATACTTGATGCAAGACAGAAATATCTCGATCAAGACTAGGGGGGCGATAAGATTCAAATGAAGGTTTGTCTTTTTTCAAAAACAAGTTGTTGCTTACAAAAGAGTAAGCAAATGCCATCACAAATTTAAAGTCTAAATGTGGAATTGAAGTAACTTGACTTTGATTATAGTCAATGTCTGCAGCAATTGAAGTGTATTCGTTTTCGCAACATCCTTTCTTTTGAATGGATTCTTTGTGTTCGTTATAGTCAACATTTGCGCAGTCTTCCATTTCTGATGGAGTCATACCGCAACTTATATCTGAATGAACCAAACTAAAGGCAGATTCTACCGCTTCATCTCCGCAATAATGCGTAATGTGCGTTAGTCCAAGGTTTAAAACGAGGATAACGAGCATCAGTGATATGGATAAAATTCTTTTTAGCATTGCTGATAATAATAACAAACATAAGTAAAAAAAGTTGAGAAACGGAGAAGAAATCTGTTAAAATTTTGATTTTAAGGAGCTAACTTTCTTTATTGCTAAATATATTCTGATTACATGCTATTTATACCCTAACATTTACCTTAGACTTTTTCGATACTTATCATTCTATTAGAATGCGTAAAGATAAAACTAGATATTTTTATCATCAACAGTTTTTATTGCAATTTACTTAGGATTTCACTGAAAACGATTTATTTTTGTTTCATATTTAAAAAATCTACAAGATAAAAATTACGCGTATGGATATTGAACAAATTTTCAAGAACAATAGAAGTTGGGTACAGAAAAAATTAAACCTGGATGCTCAGTATTTTGAGAACTTATCAAAAGGTCAAAATCCAGAGATTCTTTACATAGGATGTTCAGACAGTAGAGTTACAGCAGAGGAGTTAATGGGAGTAGACCCAGGAGATGCTTTTGTTCATAGGAATATTGCCAACATGGTTCCAAACACAGACTTAAGCGCAATGTCAGTTATAGATTATGCGGTAAAACACCTTGAGGTTAAATTAATTGTGGTTTGTGGACATTACTATTGTGGAGGAGTTAAAGCGGCCATGCAACCGGCAGATTTAGGATTGTTGAATCCTTGGTTGAGAAACATTAGAGATGTTTACAGAATCCATGAAAAAGAATTAAACGCCATCGAGAACGAAGAGGAAAGGTATAAGCGTTTGGTTGAATTGAATGTTCAGGAGCAATGTATCAACGTAATTAAAACTGCTGCAGTTCAAAAAGCTTCTAAAGTCAGAGAAATAGCTGTTCACGGTTGGGTTTTTGATATTCATTCGGGTAAATTAATCGATCTAAATATTGATTTTGATAGCATCTTGAAAGAAATCAAAGAGATTTATCGTTTGGGATAGAATTGTACGAGGTTTTCAATATTGTTCGCAGTATTGTTATTAATGATTTTTCATTAAAAATGATTAAATCAAATAAGGATTGTCTAACTTTAGTGTAAATAAAAGTTAGACTTAAGCCTTTATTACATGAATTTTATAGGAAATCTTATTTGGGTAATCTTTGGAGGACTTGCTATTGCTATAGAATATCTTATTTCAAGTCTATTGCTTTTTGTAAGCATTATTGGAATTCCTTTCGGTTTACAAACTTTAAAATTGGCAGGTTTAGCTATATGGCCATTTGGTAGAGAAACGCGAGTGATTGAAAATTCAAACTCAGGTTTATCTATAACCATGAATGTAATTTGGTTCTTGGTGGGAGGAGTTTGGATCTTTTTATCCCATTTTGTTCTGGGAATCATCTTTGCTATTTCGATGGTAGGTATTCCATGGGCAAGACAACATTTTAAAATGGCGAAGCTGGCCTTAAAACCTTTCGGAAGGGAAATTGTTGAAGGTGGAGGAATATCTAAAATGGTATAAGGAAGATTTGTGTTTATTGATCGGAAAGTAATGAGGAGTTCTGAGTTGAATTACTATTTTATATAGAAAGAATTAATAATTGCAAACAACTTTTTGAAAATAGAAAATTCCTTTATTCTACTAAATCAGTCCAAAGTCACGAAAAAAGCGCTAAACTTTCCTCCAATAGTTATCTCAATTCATTTTTGCTTGTTCCCAAATTGTTTCAGAAGCTTTCAATTTCCGTCCTTCTTCAAACCCAAGAAACTCATCATTTCCATGTTTTTCTGACCAAAACCCTGTTAAAATTGAATCGTTGATCAGTTTGTAAACGACAACACCTTTGTAGGTTTTACCTGCATTTTCTACTTCGCCTTCGTAAGAGAAATTAATGACGAGCGTATCACCATGATAAAATCCACTTCCTTGCTGTACCTGCTCTCCACTGATGACCCATTCTGCATTTACTCTGATCTCACTAACTTTTGAAATATGGAGAAAACCAAAATAACGACCTTGTCTTTCATCCTGATTCAACCCAATAATGTTGTAAGACCCTTCAAACGCTACTGCGTTTTTAGAAGAATTAGCAGTTTTTAATTCATTGGCCAACGCTTCTCTTTTTTCTATTTCAGCTTGAATGGTTTGCACTTCTTCGCTAGAGAAAGAGTTGGTGTTTTGCAATGCTTTTTTAGAATGGGCTAGCCATTGGGTTAATTCAGCTTTGAAAGAGGAGTTGTTCATTGTTTTGGTGTTTCTTTAATCTTTTTCTTTTGGAGTTAAGTTTTGGTGGTTCTGATTTGTTTTGTTGGAGTGTTTATTAGGATAGCGGAGAGAATATGCGGCGTTTTAATGCAGTTTAGGTTTTGTTAGCTGTTTTTTCAAATAACTCTTTAATTGATTGATTTCCTTTTCTTCAAGTCTTACTTCAAGAAGCTTATCAAAGATTTCTTCTGCTACTTGCCTTTCTTTCTGGGATGAATTTGGTTCAGTTTTTAAATATGTACCTAGCATACCATCGTATTCAAGATGAAGAGAAATTCCTTTATAGGTGAATCTGTAATATCCACTATCAAACCAACCTGGATAATAATTAATTTTGTGTACGTCTTTAGTGTGGTCAAGTATTTCAACAGATTTGTAGAAAAACTCACTTAAATCACCATCCCATTCTAAATATTGCACATATTCTCCATTTTCTCGTTCTGATTTATAGTTTCTTTTAACTAGTGAGTCTAATTCAGCTTGAAGGTTATCCAATGCCTGTTTTTCATTCAATTTGTAGAAATACTCTGACTTAAATAATCTTCCAGTATCCATGAGCTGTTTCAGTGCCTGAATTCTTCCATTATCAAACAGGTAACTCGGATATGTGATGTATTCGTATCTGATTTTTTGTGAATACTTTTTATAATGTTCAGAGTTGGTTCCTAGAATTGACAAGTCTGCATCAGTAAATATATTAATGTTGTTGTTTTCTGATTCAGAATGTTTTTTAGTAGCAATAATAGCCTCATAAACAGTTTTAATCAGCTGCTCCGAAGCCCTCATTAATTTTAAATGATTTGAGCTAAATTCAGCACTTTTCTCCTCGTTATTGTTTGCTGTAGGATTATAAATTACGTCATGATAAAAAACAGCTATATTAACCAGATTAAAATCATCAATCAAATGACTTGCTCGCTCCAATTCCGAAAACAAATCTTTAAGATGTTCAAGATTATGATAGTACCTTCCTTCACTCTCATAGGCATGAATGATTTCATCAAAACACTTAGAAATAATAAACTCATCAGATGTTATGTTCAGCATTGTATCAAAGTATATGTCTCTTAAAGTCTTCATCCAATTACAGCTAACGTTAATGCTAAAAATACGTAAAAACGGTTAGGTGGGTTGGTTTATTGTTTCTAGCTGATGTTAGTAGCATTTATTCCTTATAATTTAAAAATTTCGCAACTTCGTTATCAATAAAAGAATTTGGTTTCCAACCTTTTATCATTTTATCCAATAAAAAAGTGTCACCAAGACTTAAACCGATTCCGATTAATGTCCCAAGACCTCCTGAAGCAGCAATATCTGACAAGATACCGGCACCAGTAAAAAATGTCCACCTAAAGCCTTTGGCAGGAAGCTTGTCAACCCAACTTTCTTTTGAAACTGCATTGTAATATTCAGTCAGAATATCTTTATCTCCATCAAAATTATTCAACCAACTCTTAAATTTATCGGCTTTTTCAAGTAACCTCATAAATTCAGTGAGACTGCGTTCATTGCTATTTATTGCATTTCGAATAGGTTTTCCATTTGGCAAATATAATTTTGAGAAATTATTTAAGGAAGTTCTGTTTTTTGACGATCTCGTGAGAATATCATTAACCTTATATTCTAAAAGTAAGGTGTTAATATTACTAGTCGAGATATCAGAACCAAATTCAGTTGCAATATTAGCATCCGCTCTAGTATCCAATACATTACCTAGAATAGTTATATTATCGAATGCCCTTTGACCTTCTTTACTTTCAATAAACTCAGTGTTTAGATTAGTTTTTAACAGAATTCCACCATTAATTTTTTTTAAATCGAACTCGACAAGTTCCGACTCTATTTTGCCATTGACAATATACTCATTAGCGGAATAAGCAATGGCTCTTTTCATATAAACGTTATCTTCAAAGTCGGCTAGAACATGTTGCATTACTTCTGCTTTGTTTTCAAAAGGTGAAGAATTATCTATGATTTTAGAAGTTAAACGTCGTCCATATCCTCTTCTACCAGTAGTCTTGACAATCATTCTTTCTAACCGTTCAAACTGTGATAAGTGGGCTGAATTACTTGTTAGAACAATATTATTCCAGTCAGGTATGATTTTGCTATTACCAAAAGCAAAAACATTATCTGAAATATACACATTCAAGCCCTCTGTTTTCATCAAATCAATGAAGGAATACACCTGATTTGAATTTATTAATTTTATGAAAAAACCAAAATTACAAATTAAATTCACCCTTTCATAGAAAAGCATACATTCCGCAACTTGACCTAAGTCAGTAGGCAAATGGTTACTTGATTTTATTGTAATCTCTTTTAACATAATGGTCAATTGCTACTAACAATCAGCTAATCGTATTACGATTAGCCAACTTATACATTTTCATTCAAATTTAACAACAATTTCCTTTTATCAGCTGCAAACCGCTATGTTCTTGATTGAATCAAAAGGTAATAAGCGTTTGTAAGGGTATAATTAGAGGTGTAATTCTACGGCTAAAAACCAAAATCCGAAGCTTCGATTCCCATCCCGACGGAAACCGGCAGCTTTGTGAAGTTGGTTTGTTGGAAACAAGCTAGTTTGTGGAGCGACCTTGTGAAGCTCCCGAAAAAAGCATTGTTTGCCAAAAACAACAAGCGAATTATAGGTAGCAGGCGGAAAAGGTGGCCAAATAAAAAATAGACTTCAGAATTTACCTTAGCTGTTTCTGCTTAGTAAATCACCAGGTTTTCTATGCCTTATGATTTAGATGTTTTATTTAAAATGCTCAGTTTTTCAGTATATTAAAAGAGGTAAGGAAGCTTTTACAACTCCACAAACTCCCAAACAGGATTCCCTTTTTCGCCTGTCTCTGAATAGAAATCGATAAATCTTAACTTGAAGTAAATTCCTTCATGATCTTGAATAACATAAGAGATGTTGGTGTTGATTTCATAATTGTTTCCGACCAATGTTTTCCAACTAAATCCAATGGTATTGGTGTTTTCGGAGAGGGCTAGGGTGGAAGCATAGGCCAAATCAATATCATCGAAGTCAACTGCTGTGATCATTTTTACTTTGGTGTCTATTCGATTGGTAATGCAACCTGTTACTAAATAGGGGGTTTCAACGGGTTCATAAAATTGATGAATGTATTGCGTGAAAACGAGGTCCCAGTCTTTGGTTTTTGGAGAGACTTCTCTTTCTGCATTGTCAAGCATGCTGTAGTAGGTGAAATTGTATTCCACTTTTTTGGATAGCGTCACGGAGGTTGATGTTGTAGAGGCAATGCTTGCGAATTCAAAAGTGTAAGTAGTAGGCGTAACATCGAGGACTTTCAGTTTATAAAAACCAATAGGTGAGCCTGCTGCAGAATATCCCATGTCGATAATACGAACAAAACCATCTTGCCAATTCCCGATTCCTGTTGAATCTAAGTTTCCTGTAGCATTATCGAATTTTGGGTTTGTGATATAGCCATTCTCACTGGTAATGTCTGCAAGATTTGTTTTGTCTGTGCTGTATACCATCATGTTTCTCGCCGTATTGATGATTACCCGACTCCCATTTTCTCCTGCCTCAAAACCAATGTCCCAAATGTCTTTTGAGTTTTTACCTGTCATTTGGTTGGTCGATAGATCAAAGTAGGCTTGATGTTCATATTTTGAGCCTATACTTACTTGATTGGAAATAATATCTCCAGCCTCTCTTTTAGGAACTGGACGTTCTTCTTTTAAACAAGAAGTCAATAAAATAGTGCTGATAAAAAGTATTGTTAATCTCATCTCTCTATAATTTTATTTTGAATTAAGTCGAAGTCGAATTCCTAAATGATAAACTCTTCCCATACCTATGCTCACACTTCCAGAGCTAACAGCATGAGCTCCTTCGCCACTTGCAGAACCTGTGATTGAAGTCACATCAAACAGGTTTTTAACTCCTGCTGTAAACTTCAATCTTTTGTTCCACACAAATTTGGAAATTGTTAAATCTGTCATGTGATAATCGTCGATTTGTGTTTCGTACAATTCTCCCTCTTCATTGGTTCTGATATTGGGTAAAACTCCTGTGTACTTATAAAATACAGCGGTCTGAATTCCTGCTTTTTTCCAGTTGTATTGGAGGTTAAATTTGACCTCTGGCGAAAATAAAAAGTTGATCGATTTCGAATCATCCGCTTTTAAATCATTGTACCTTCCAATGTAGCCCAACCCAATTCCTGTTGTAATGTCTTTGTAATTGATATTACTTTCTACTTGTAATCCGGTAGTTGTATATCTGTCTAAATTGAAGTAAGAATATTCTGTGGCTGAGGATTGTGCTAAGGTGATCAACTGGTGAATGTCGTTGTAAAATAAAACCACTTTATTTTTCAGTTTCAACTTTTTTAAGCGAACATTTTGATGTATAGAAAGGTTGAAATGATTGGCATATTCTGCTTCTAGATTTGGGTTCCCTACGATATTGTGGTTAATATCTACAAAAACATAATGTAATTCTTTAATGGAGGGGGAGCGGAATCCTCGGGCGTAGGAAGCACGTAAACTCATTTGCTGCTTTTCACGTTCAAAGAAATCATATTTGATATTAATTGAAGGAGTCACAGGCGATTTATATTCTGAATTGTAGCCATATCGAATTCCAGGACGAATAATCAAAGACTTGAATGGAGAATATTCTGCAGTGGCGTAAAGTGCATAATCTCCAATGGATTGTTGTTGGTCTAAAATTCGTTCTCCATTGGCAATTTCGTAAAGAATATCGTAACCAATTTCGTAATTAATTTTGCTGTTGACTTTGGTTTGAATGAACCTTCCTCGCGCAATAAAACTGTGGTAAGATGAAGTGTCGTGATCATTAGGGTTCCCTGAAATTACGTCGCTTATTTCTGTTAAGTCACGAATTTGCGTGTTTTTTTGTCTGAAATAGCCATTGTAAGCCGCAATAAATGAAAGACGGTAGTTGTTTTTAAAACGGTATTGAAAATTAGCACGTTGATTTATTCGTGTGGTTTTATAATAATCATCATAGGCTGTTTGTTGATAAGGTGGACGAGGCATTCCACGATTGATTATATTTTCATTAAAAAGTTGTCCGCTATAATTGAACAAGGTGTTTTTTCTATTGTAACGGTAATTCATTCCACCAAAAACTTGTTCTTTCGGATTCCATTGCATCACACGTGAACTATCAGCAATTGGATGAGGATCAAAATGAAACGCTTTATGAGAAGGGTCCCAACCATCAAAAAAGTGACGACCACCTTCTAATCGAATTTGATGTTTTTTAAGCTGCCAACCCAATGAAACTGTATTGTTCACTTTTCCGCTGCTTTCAAAATAGTTATTTGAATTTACTTCAAACCTTCGGGCTTGATTCTTCTTTGTAATGATATTTATGGTTCCTGCCAAAGCATCCGTTCCATAACTAACAGAAAGTGGACCTTCAACAATTTCAATGCGTTCAATGCTTTCCAATGGAATTTGAGATAAATCGATATTTCCGTTTAATCTTCCGGTTAAAGGAACACCATCGACAAGAATTTTTACGTTTTCCCCACCAATTCCTTGCAATTGCATACTGCTGCCCAAGATGTTGTCTTCCCCCAATCGAACATTTAATTCGTTAGTCAGTACATCTTTTAAGTCTTGTGCCGCCATGGCTTCAATTTTCTGACGATCAATAACCTTAATGTTGTGTACTGCTTTTTCAACTACTTGTGATTTGTATTGAGCGGTAATGGCTACCTCTTCAAACTCTTTAACGGAAGAAGCTAAAGCAATTGTGGTGTCTTTTGAAATAACTAAATTCTCCAATCGCTTCGTTTCATAACTTGCAAATGAAATGGTCATGCTCAACTTTTTATTGATTAAAGTTTCATTGACTTTAAATTCCCCATTGATTTGCGTACTGTAGTGATGAGTTTGACCATTCAAATGAATGTCAATTCGAGCACCAGGTAAGGGCTGACTATCTTCAAGCGAAATCACCGTAATGGTTTGACCACTAACAAAGGTGCTTAAACACAATAGTAAAATAGATGTAAAGAAGATGTTTTTAAAATTCGCTTTTGTATTCATTGTTTTTCTTTTGATAGTCAACCCTTATTGGTTTTTGAGTTTGATATTGAGTTATTTTCTTTTCTAACACAGAAAGTTTAGACAACATCAATATTTACTATTTCTGAATTATGAATTGATTATTTCTGATTGAGGTAAGCGTTGATTACAGATTGAATTTCCTTTTTTGCTGCTGCTTGATCATATTGTTCTCCTTTGAATTGCTCTCCAAGACCAAACAAGTGTTCATACATCAACTTTTTGTCTACTTTTCTTTCGAATTTCATCGTTTTATTTGCAGCAATTGTTTTTCCCCATACTGTTCGAACATCTGCCCAGAACCTGTGGTGTTCTTTCCACCAATCGATTGCTGGTTGACAATTGTAGTCGCCACGGGTGAAGATCTCATGCCCTTTTTCCCAAGTGATTAAATGGTCATCTCCATTTTCGTCTCGGTAAATTTTCTCATTGTCTTGCTCTAGCCACCAACCGTTTTCTGTAAGTTCCATGCGACTGTGACGTTTGGTAACGTTGTAGTCTTGTCTTACTGTTAATTCTCGTCTTGGTAATGGTGCATCTGCTACAGATTCCCAGTAGTGCTTTCCGTCGACATGAACCCAAGTTCCGTATCCTTCATAACGAGGACTATCATCGACTTGAAAAACTTTTTGCGTCCAAGTTCCTTTGGCTTCTTTCTTAGAAATTTCGTTGTTGTTCCAAGTTCTGTCTTTGTCATACATTAGAATCGTTTGATTTTCATACAACCAATCTTGTCGCCAATGCTTTACGATAAACGTGTCGTTGACCACTAAAATATGCTGTAGAGAAATGAAGTCTGGCTCGTTTTCTATGGCAAAAACATATTCAATTCCGTGAGAAGAATAATTATCATATTTCACATATCCTGTATCTGGAGAGAAAGTCTCTGCAAAATCGAAAGTGACCTTATAGCAACCTTCCATTGCTAAAATCGATTTTCTGTCTTGTTCTTTTTTATCCTTTTGAGCAAAGGCAATTGTGCTTGTAAAAGCTAAGGCGATAAAGAGTAATTTTTTCATAACTTATTTTTTGTCTATTATTTATTTTTTAATGTTTGTTTTTCGAGAATTTCGTAAATCTTGTGCTTTTGAAAAGCTCAACTTTTAACTAGTAATAATTTCTATCTAAGTGCTTGTATTCATTGTATTTTAGTTGAAAGAAAAAAATCAACTTGCTATTATGGTAAAATTAAAATCCGCTACAATTCTAATTCACCAATGGTGAAATCCGTGATTATCCGCGTTGCTTGCAGTTCTGCTGTGTAAGCTCAAAGCATCCGCGTGTCATTACAGCGCCGTACGACAATGGAGGGAAAAACAATTTTAATTTACGGCATAATTTCCCGATAGATCTTTTAATGAATTATCAATTTCTGATTGAATTGTTTACTTCCAGAAGTAACATTCACCATGTAAACACCTGGCGCGAAAGAATGAACTGGAATATGTTTCACATCAAAGTTAGAATCTTCAACAAAAACCTTTTCGTACATGAGTCTTCCTTCCATGTTCATAATTTCCACAACTGTTGAATTAGAAATCATGTTGTTGAGCAACAATGAAACACTTTCTGAAGCAGGATTAGGGTAAACCAAGACTTCTGCATTAGGTAATCCATTTTCATCTGTTGACAAAGCCGAAATCTTTTCTTTTGTAAACTCAAAATTTCCGTTTGAATTTCCTCCGAATCCTGTAGGAATGACTTTCCAAACATCTCCGGCTTGTGTTTTTACAAAGTAAACGCGGTCATTGACAACAACATAACTCATGGTAGAAAATTCAAACTCCTTCCAATCTGCTCCAATTGTGCTGATGTCAGTAGTAAATGTTTCGGCTCCCCAATCGTTATAGTTGGCAACATCCGTAACGCCATCAATTTGAACGACCTCGGTGTTTGGTCCTGCAATAATTCCAGTTAAATTGTATGGCGTTGGAATAAAACCAGTGTATTTGCCGAAGAATAAATCCCAGTTTTCAACAGTTACTGGTTCATGATCAACAGTTTCTTCATTTTGAATTGAATAATAACCGAAAAGCTTGCCTTGATAGTCTGCTTTGTTGATTGTTGCTTGGACTTCATTTGTACCGTCGAGATTGGCATGTGTGATGTTGAAAGCCCCACTGGCCATATTGTCAATACGTAACTTTCTGTAAGAATCGTCCATTAATTTGACAATGAAAATTGAATCTCCAGAAATAATGTGTGTATTCATGTCATAATTACCCCAACCCACATCAAAAGGATCGTTTGGATTAACATTTTTGTCTAAAGCACCATTAAACCATGTCGTTTCATCGTTGTAGTTTGGTGTCCAGCCAATCAACCCTGTTGTATCAACGTTATTCCAATCGGTAATATCACCATTTGGATAAGGATAAATTAAAACCCCGTTTCCATTATTTGCTCTTATTGAAGTTCCAAAACCACTTACGTCAAAGGATAAATCCCATGCATTGGCCAATTTCGAACCTTGATCTCCATTTTCTAGACTGTACCAAGTTTCATTTGTGTAACCTGATCCAATACTTACCGTTTCTGAAGTCATTTGAGCCTTCGAATATTGGTTTCCTACCAATAGTAATGCTGTTATAAGTATACTTTTTTTCATTGTTCTTATTTAGATTAATTAAAAATAACAGTTGCAAAGGTAGAGCGAGTGTCTCGGAGGAGCAATACCAAAATGTAGGTAATCATTGACTTTTGGGTAAAATACCCTGTTTATGGTATTTTTTAAAAATCTATTTTTCGGACGTATATTTATTCTACCTTTGCCTTATTTAGAATAAATCTAATTAGTATGAAGACAATAATCAGTGCTTTCCTATTTTTAGGAATACTCAGTGTAAACGCCCAACAGAATATTTTTCTGCACAATGATTTTTGGGATGAGGAAACAACCATTAAGCAAGTTAAAGAGGCAATAAAAAACGGAAATGATCCTGTAGCATTTTCTGAATTTAACTTTGATGCAACCGCGTATGCTATTTTGAATAATTCTCCTCTAGAAACGCTCTTGTTTTTATTGGATATAGAGGGGAACGAGGTGACAAAAATCACGCATGATGCTAGGAATTATTTAATGTGGGCAGCCCATCGAGGAAATTATGAATTGACGAAAGTTTTAATGGAAAAAGGCTCTGATATTCGCATTGTAGATGACAAAGGCAATAATTTGCAAACTTTTACTGCAATGGGCGGTGTTACAGATCAAAGAATCTATGAGTTATTTAAAGCTTATGGTTTAAAATTGAATGCTCCAAATCGAACAGGAGCTACAATTCTACATTACTTAGCGCAACATATTGAAGATGTGGAGGATTTCAAATATTTTATAGACAATGGTTTGCATATTAGTGCTAAGGATAAGAATGAAAGCACAGTTTTTCATTATGCCAGTGCTCAAGGAAATATCGATTTGTTAAATCAATTGATTGCTGAAGGCTTAGATCCTAAAGTCATAAATAAAAATAATGAAAATGCTTTGTTTTTTGCTGCCAGAGGAAAAAGACGCTTTTCTAATGAACTTCCAGTTTTTGAATACCTAGTAGGGCAAGGAATAGATCCTAATTTAATCAATAGTTCAGGGAATAATCTTTTGCATTATCTTGCTTCTAGTAATAAAAATGAGCGACCTTTCAATTATTTTATTGAACAAGATGTTGACCTTCAAAAGGTAAATGATGAAGGGAATACGCCTTTGATGAATGCCGCAGAAAGAAACAATAAAGTTGGAATAAACGCCTTGTATGAATTAACCAAAGATAAAAACTTGGTGAATGAAAAAGGACATTCATTGCTGACTTTCGCGCTCAGAAATAAAAATTCAGAATTAGCTGCGCAACAGATCGTAAACGGAGCTGATTTTCAATTGGTAGATCGATCAGGTGACAATTTGATTACGCATTTGGTGGCTACATACGAGCAAAAAAACAAATCGTTTTTTACAGAGTATTTTAAGATTTCTGTTATGAAAGGAGTTGAAGTTCAAAATAGAACCCTTCATTTAGCTACAAGAATTGAAAATGAATTCTTGGTCAATACTTTATTAGATGCTGGTGTGGACATCAACGCTAGGAATAAAGACGGAATAACAGCGTTACAATTGGCTGCAATGAAAGGTGATCACACGGATTTCCTTAAGTTTTTATTGCGTAAAGGAGCAGATAAATCAATTAAGACTGATTTTGATGAGTCGGTTTATGAACTGGCCAAAAGCAATGAATTATTAGGAGATGATTTAGAATTTTTAAAGTAAGCAAAATGAGAAATGTAATTGTATTCATGTTAGGTATGTTGGTATTGGGAAGCTTTGAAGGAAAAGCGCAAACTTTAGGTGGAGATTACAAATGTTTGATTCAACTTAAAAATTACCAAGGAGAAGGAGCATATATAGTAGTTTCTATTGTCACTGCTAAGGGAGAATATGTTGAAACGCTTCGGGTATTGGGAGATGACCATGAATGGTATCCTGACATTAAGTCATGGTATGCGTTTAGAGACAAAAACAGGCATCAACCCAGATTGGATGGTGTAACAGGAGCTACAATTGCCAGCGGAGAACGCGCTGTAGTCACTTTTTCGATTGCGGAAAAATACATTGACAAAGGCTATGATTTACGATTTGAAACAGCGGTTGAAGACAAAAATTATCATACAAAGGATGTTGTAGTTCCTTTAACGAGTGCGCAATTGAAACTGGGTAAATTTGAAGGTAAAGATGGATATATTCGTCAAGTCAGGTTAATTTCTGTTGCTAAATAATCCAGGTTAAAGACGATGTTGACTAAGTTTTGGAGGACCAGTCACTTGCTATTAGCAGTGTTTTCAAGTGTTTTTTTGTTGATTGCTTCGGTAACCGGAATTATTCTCTCGACTGAACCGATAGCCAAGCACATTAATTCCCCAAGCGATAAAGTCGCAGCGGATACTGTAAGTTTATCTGAAATTGTTCCTCAATTAAAAGAGGAGTATATCGAAGTTTTTTCTTTGGCTGTTGATGATGAAAAAGCAGTAAAAATTGATGTTATAGGTTTTGATGAAGAAAAAGATGGAGCGTTTTATATTCATCCGAGTACAGGTGATAAATTGGCTGAAATTCCTCCGAAA
The DNA here is from genome assembly GCF_048268645.1 of Brumimicrobium sp. Classification (NCBI taxonomy): domain Bacteria; kingdom Pseudomonadati; phylum Bacteroidota; class Flavobacteriia; order Flavobacteriales; family Crocinitomicaceae; genus Brumimicrobium; species Brumimicrobium sp. The sequence goes on from NZ_JBLWVE010000016.1 coordinate 28,501, forward strand.
AACGAGGTTTATTCTTGGGTAACAACACTTCATAGGTCACTTTTTCTTCACAATACTGGACGAGTACTTATGGGAATTACCGTTTTCCTGCTCTTTTTGATGGCCACTTCAGGAATTGCTCTGGTCATTAAGCGTACCAACGGACTAAAACATATTTTCGCAAAGATTAAGAAACAGAGTAGTGTTCGCTATTACCATACTTTATTAGGACGGTTGACATTTGTTCCCATCGTCATCATGTCTCTTTCAGGAACAGTTTTGTTTTTAAATACGCAATTCGATTCCGCTTTACCCATTGAAAAGGAACATGTTTTAAATCAAGCAGAGCAAATTTCACTTGCCGAATTTCCCATCTTTCAAAAAACAAAATTATCTGCGGTCAAAAAATTAGAGTTTCCATTTTCAGAAGACGAAGCGGATTTTTTTTATTTGGAGTTAAGCGACACAAAATTAAAAATTCATCAATTTACAGGTCAAATAGTAAGTGAGCAAAATGCAACTTGGGTGCAAAATTTAACAGCTTTGTCCTTGACCTTACACACTGGAAAAGGCGCTTGGATTTGGGCTGTTGTTTTGGGCATAATTTCAATCAATCTACTGTACTTCATGTACTCAGGAACCAAGATCGCATGGGAAAGACTGTCATCGAAAACCAAAAATAAAGTCGGTCCAAAGGATGCGGAATTTATTATTTTGGTCGGTTCAGAAAACGGTTCAACACGTAAGTTTGCACAAACACTTCATGCCGCTTTGCTGAAATCTGGAAATTCAGTCTTTACCTCAGAGATGAATCATTATCAGGAATTTCCAAAGGCAAAACATTTAATTATTCTGACTTCTACTTATGGCGATGGAGAAGCGCCTTTTAATGCAAGGAATTTTCTATCCAAAATCAATGCTATTTCGCAAGAAAACAAATTGAAAACGCATGTCATTGGATTTGGTTCCATGATCTACCCGAAATTCTGTCAGTTTGCAATTGATATTCATTCAAGACTATCAAATCACAGTGATTTTGAAGTCGCTACACCGCCCACATTAATTGACGGTCGTTCCTACATGAGTTTTTCATTGTCCATTGAGGAATGGAAGAAGCGCCATGAAATAAATATTGAAATTCCAAGTGAAAATCAACGAAAACCAGTCAGTTTAAGCTCTTTCACCGTTCACCAAAAGCAAATTGTTGATGATGGATACGCCTTGACTTTCACCTTAGAGTTACAAGCAGTGGAAAATCAAAATTTTGAATCTGGAGATCTACTAGCCGTTGCTCCTCCAGGAGATGATTTAGTCCGTTACTATTCCATAGGAAAAACAGAAGAAGGAACTATTTTACTGAGCATCAAAAAGCATCACCTAGGGGAATGTTCATCTTACTTATTTGAAAAAGAAGTAGGAGACTCATTTCCTGCCTATATCAAAGAAAACAAATCCTTTCATTTACCTAAAAAGGGGGATGTATTGATGATTGCCAACGGAACGGGAATTGCTCCTTTCCTGGGAATGACCTCGATGTATTCGAAGCAGAAAAAAACCTTTTTCTTAGGCGGTAGAAATCCATTGAGTTTTAAATTGTACCATAAATTTATCCAACACAACAAATCCACGGAATTATTCAATACACTCCATTTCGCACTATCAAAAGATGAGGGGAATAAGCGCTATGTTCAGGATTTAGTCATTGAAAATAGGGCAGAAGTGGTTTACTTACTCAAGAAGAAGGGCAGCATCATGATTTGTGGATCATTAAAAATGAGAGACGGAGTATTGAAAGAATTAAAAGTCATTCTTGAGGAAGAAAAATTAGCTCCACTAGAAAGTTTTATAGAAAAAGGTAGAATTTTAATGGATTGCTACTAGTATATTGTTGCTGATCATTGAAGCTTTGACATTTCAAAATGGTTAACTTTGTGCTTCAACGTTTTTAAATAGAATCAAATGTTGCAATCCGATTTTAAAGCATTTCTGCTTAAAATAACCAACGCAAAACAAGCTCATGAAATTGAAGTCATTCAATCTCTATGGAGTGGATATGGAAAAATCGTTAGAATTCAATTGGACGGAGCAGCGTTTGAAACAGTTGTGGTTAAACACATTTCTCTAAATGAAGTTGAAGCACATCCAAGAGGGTGGAATACCAACATTTCACACAACAGAAAGGTAATATCCTATCAAGTTGAAACAAATTGGTATGAAAATTACAATCAGCGCTGTACAAGTGATTGCCGAACTCCACAGTTTTTAGGTTCATTTTCGCAAGATGAAGACCAGTGGATTGTTTTGGAAGATTTGGATACTCAATATCCTCTTCGAAAACATCATTTAACAATTCCAGAAGTAAAAGTCTGTCTAAAATGGTTGGCGAATTTTCATGCTACATTTCTCAATGAAAAGCCTGAAGGATTATGGGAAATAGGAACGTATTGGCATCTCGCCACTCGTCCTGATGAATTTGCTTCAATGAAAGCTTCGGATTTAAAAGATAAAGCCAAAGTCATAGATAAAATCTTAAACAATTGTCAATATCAAACCTTCGTTCATGGCGATGCCAAAGTAGCCAATTTCTGTTTTTCGAATGATGGAAACTCAGTTGCTGCCGTCGATTTTCAATATGTTGGAGGCGGTTGTGGAATGAAAGACGTGGCTTATTTTTTAGGGAGTTGTCTTTCGGGAGAAGAATGTGAAAAGCATGAATCGGAAGCGTTAGATTTCTATTTTATGGAGCTTAAAATTGCGAGTAAAGAAAAGCTATCTCCAGCCGAATTTCAACAACTAGAGCAGGAGTGGAGGGGAATGTATCCCATCGCCGTTGCAGATTTCATGCGATTTTTGAAAGGCTGGATGCCGAGTCATGAGAAGGTGAATGGGTATAGTGAAGGACTGGTGGAGGAGGTTTTATTAAGCTTGTAATATGAGTCGAAAACTGTTTAAGCTTCAAATTTTATTTTAAGTTTGAATAATAGAAAATAAAAGAACTCTTATGAAAATCACATTAAACTGAAAAAATGAATTTTTCCATTTTACAGCGCAAAACGAATCAGGATTAAGTCTAGAAATTGATGGCTCTCCAGAAATAGGTGGTGAAAACAAAGGATTTAGACCAATGGAATTAATGCTTTCCGGAATGGCATCGTGTTCTACGATAGATTTATTGCTGATATTGAAGAAACAAAAACAGCTGGTGAGTGATATTAGAATTGAAACTTCGGGTGAAAGATCATCAAGTCCTGCACAAGAATTTACAAACGTTCACCTTTATTATATTCTTACTGGAGAAATTTCTTCTGACAAATTAGAAAGTGCGATTAACTTAGCAATTACGAAATATTGTTCGGCAATTTTATCTTTGCATCCGGATATTAAAGTGACGAGTAGTTATGAGATTAAATGATTAACAAGCATGTTTACTTCATGTGATATAGGAGGTTGGCTGAATGACCTAGAAAATTGAAACCACCTTTTTAAATTCTGTTTTCCCTTTTTCCGTGAGATAAGGATACAACATTAGCAATAAACTTTCGGACTGCTTTTTCATATAATTTTTGTTCATTTCGTTATTATATAAAATGGAATTGTATATCCATGTATTGCTGAACCCAAGCATGTTTTCGATGAGTAATTCTTGCTCTTTTTTAGACGCAAAAGACTTTAAATAATCGCGTTGTTTTAAAGTTTCGAAGAGATAAACATAGCCTTTACTTCGGTCGTGATACACTTTTTCAAAATGAATTTTAATTTTGTTATTCAGTTGTAGAATATGGTACAAATCCGTCCAAATGAAACGATATTCAACCATTCTTTCCATGCTCGTTAGAATATCAGATTGAATATTCATAAAGTTAATTTCTCGTTCTCCAAGTTGTGCCACTCTGGCATCAAAGGCTGAAACCATTTCAAAGTACAAAGCTTCCAGAATATCTTCTCGTTTTTTAAAATGATAATTTAAATTCCCAGAACTCATTCCTAATTCTTGGGCAATCATACGAATCGTAACATTGCTATATCCTGATGAATTGAATAATGCTCTCGCGGTGTTTAAGATTTTATTTTTGGTTTTACTCATTAGTAAACTTGTCCTAAATATAAATAATTAGTAAATTTGTCCTAAAATTAATCAAAATGGAATCATTATTTAAATCTTCAGCAGGGAAAAGTGAAATTTTAAGTCTTTACAATGAGAAATTAGAAGAATTAAATATTGATTTTACCTATCAAACAGTTGCAACAAAATTCGGAGAAACGAATATCATTGTCACGGGGAATCCAGAAAATCCACCAATTTTATTGTTGCATGGATCGAATGGATGTGCGCCAATTGCCCTTGAAACCTATCCGAATTTAAGTCAGCAATTCTGTGTGTATGCCGTGGATGTCTTGGCGCAACCCAACAAAAGTGCCGAAACGAGATTAAGCATGAAAGATGAATCTTATGGAGAATGGGTAAATGAAATTATCGATCAATTGAAACTTGAGAAGGTAACTTTAGCCGGATTTTCCTTTGGAGGTTTGATAATTTTAAAGACACTGGAATTTAATGAAAGTAAAATCAAGGAAGTGTATTTATCTGCACCAGCCTACATTGTGAATGGAAACCCAATCAAGGCGATTTTCAAATTTTTCATTCCTATGAAACGATTTATGAAAACGAAGAAGGAGAAATACGTGGAGAAATTCCTCAAAGAAGTGTTTACCGATCGCGATGAATTTGCCATTAAATTTTTATCTAAAGTGTTCTTGCATTTTAACATGGATTTTACTCCTGTACCAGTTATTACAACAAAAAAAGCACAGGCCATTCAAACGCCAATTACATTAATTGCAGCCAAAAACGATGTAATGTTCCCAGGTGAAAAAATGCTGAAACGAGCAATAAAAATCTTCCCATCGTTAAAAAGGGAATTGCTCCTTGAAAATTCAAAACATGTGCAGTCGAAAAGTGATAATCTAAAGATTGAGGAGTTGATTTTTGGGGATTTGAATGGAAAGTGATGTTTTTATACTGATGTTTTATGGTTTTAACTTCTTAAATACAATCATGCGGTAATCAGACTCAGATTTATGTCTTCTATCCTTAAAGAGATATTTAATTTTTTAATATTTCCTCTCACTAAGCTTCCATCAAAATTACTTTGCGAATGATCAACTATTTTCCCTTACACTTCTTTATCTTCACACCAAAAAAATGCAGACAACTCCCTTAGAATCCATCCTCACCAAGTCCTACAAGGAGGAAATGCTATCCTACATGAAAGCTAATCCAGCTGATTTTATGGAGTTGGTTGAATTGTCTGTGACCGATAAACAACCCTATTCGTGGCGAGCAACTTGGTTGTTGTGGAGTTGCATGGAGAAAAATGATGTGCGTGTTCAAGCGCATGTTTCCACAATGATAAAGCAACTCAACTCTTTTAAAGAAGGACAGCAGCGAAATTTGATCAACATTCTGCTAAAAATGGAAATTCCTGAAGAATACGAAGGTTTACTGTTTGATTCTTGCGTAGCTATTTGGTTGGACATCAAAAAACAGTCGTCTGTGAGAATTAAAGCATTTGAGGTGATTGTTCAGATTGCTAAGAAATATCCGGAGCTGAATAATGAAGTAGATTCTTTAACAGATAAACGATTTGTAGAACCGCTTTCTGCAGGGATTAAGAGGTCGTTTTATAAGTTGATTAGGTGAATGTTTCGTTTTGTTAACCTATCAAAATAGATACAAATCAATTTCAATTAATTATTTTAATTTAAAAGAATCCTATTGAGTTGAAATTCTTTTTTCAAATCCAGACCTGAGTTTGGGCGTTTGAATCTTTCTCAGCTTTTAGCGAAAAATCCCAAGCACTAAACCCCTGACTTTTCGCTAAAAGTGTGTTGATAAGGCAGTAATTGTAGGAAGAACTACTGTTTAGTCGTTGCGTTTGTTGTCTTGTATAATTTTAAGAATGTCATCTTTGATGTAATATGTAATTCCACCCACTTTTGAAAACGGTAAGGTTCCGTTTGTCCGCATGTTCTGTAAAGTCCCTGGTGAAATTGCTAACATACGTTGAACCTGATGAGATTTTAATAGAACGAGCTCAGGCTCCTTATTTACCTTCTCGATGTGTTTTTTTAACACCATTTCAAACTCTTCGATCATTGAATGTTTAAACGCTTGCAAATCTTCCTCTGTTAAAACTGATATATTCATATTGATTTTTATAATTGATTAGATGCAAATAGAAATTAAAAAAAGAACAAAGAAGTAACGCTAATTATTTTTGTAGTTTTTTGGGATCAATTTCAATCGATGTTTTAAGTAATCCATAAAAAATGACGTGTATTGGTTTGATTTGATAAAGTGCTACTGAAAAGAATATGATGGAAAATATATGAATTATTACTTTCCTGCCTTTTTAGAGATATTTTGAGATAAAGGCCACTGTTTAGGAGCAATAAATCATCCAAATCAGCATCAAAACGGATCAGTCGCAAAAGTTGGGGAGGATTCATTCCTCACTTATTCAACAAGCGAGTGATGGATTTAACTACTTTTATGCTTAAAATATTGATGATTTAGTTTATTCCAATTGTTGAAAAAACTTTCAAGTCTAGCTATAGGGCATACAAATCGTTGAATAATCCTAATTCAGATTGACAAGTATTTATGCTTAATCCCCAGCATTTAGTCTTGATCCAAAAGAGTATTAATTTTGACCACCACATAGACCAAGAGATTTATCTATTCAATTGATTTTGATTGATTTTGTGGTTTGATGTAAAACCCTCTATTTATAAGGCTTTCCATTATATTTGGTTGTATTTAACAAAAAAAGCCTCTCGAATGAGAGGCTTTTAGTGATCCCGCTGGGGTTCGAACCCAGGACCCTTACATTAAAAGTGTAATGCTCTACCAGCTGAGCTACGGAATCAAATGTTTTTACTTAGAAACGTTTTTCTTAAGTGGTGATAAAATTACTATTATTGTTTTAAATTCAACCATTAAAGGAGAATAAAATAGTGATTTTGACATTTATTTTTTTGGTGTCAATAATTGACTTAAAATTTTCAAATTAAAAAGCCAACTCGTTTAAAACAAATTGGCTTTTAGTGATCCCGCTGGGGTTCGAACCCAGGACCCTTACATTAAAAGTGTAATGCTCTACCAGCTGAGCTACGGAATCATGTCTTTTACTTGCTCTACAAAAACCGTTGTTTTTGTGTTTTTTATAGCGCGATTGCGGGTGCAAATATAGAGTGTTTATTTAGACTGACAAGGGGAAAACGATTTTTTTTTGATTTTATTTCTTATAAGTAATTGAACTTGCTGATTTTTAAGCGGTAAAAGAATCGAATATTTTTTGATTTCATTTAAAGAATAAATCTAAGTGGAATATTTACATTTGTTGTTATGCAGAATAAACGAATTTTTTTGATTGGATTTATGGGGGCAGGTAAAACAACCCTAGGAAAAAGATTGGCCAATAAATCAGGGTTACCTTTTGTAGATGTAGATCAAAAAATAGAAGCTTATTTTCAATTGAGTATTCAATCGATATTTGAAAAATATGGAGAAGCTTTTTTTAGAAAGGAGGAAAGCAAAATGCTTGAAAAGCTTATTGAGGAATTTCCGCAAGCTATCCTATCGGTAGGAGGTGGGTTGCCGTGTTACAATAATAACATAGAGTTAATGAATCTTTCAGGAACAACTTGTTATTTGCACAGACCTGCAAAAGAGTTGTTTCATCGGCTTAAAAACAGTAAAGAAAACCGGCCTTTGTTAACTGGCAAGAGTGATGCAGAGTTGTTGCAATATATTGAAGTGAAACTTTTAGAAAGGGAAGTGTTTTATTCAAAAGCAAAGATTATTGTCTATAGAGATCAGCAAGATGTATCGTCTCTAATGAAACTGTTAGAATTGACCGCTATTGTTTAAAGTTCATCAACCACTCAATGGCTTGTTCTTCCGTTTTAAATAACTTTGTATTGGTTACTTCTGAACCTTTCAACATTTGACCCATTAATATTTGCATGGGTAAGCTTGTTGCAATAATAGCAGTTGCATTTTCTTCTTTATTTTTCTCGAAGAAATATTCAAAGGCACAATCCGTTGGGAAGACCAAGCTATCTGTAGAATCCAAAAGTACCTTATAAGGTTCACCATTGCTTTGCTCCAAAAAGTAATTGAATTGATTTATGGTCTCTTCTATATCATAAATTGCATTCGTGTTTTTTAATGTAAACACAAAAAAGCCACGTTTATCCCATTTTATATTTGCCACGGGGCTGTCATATTCTTTATTGCAATTCATAGTTATTTTTTGATCAGTATATTCCAAATATATACTTAATATTTAATATAAATAGAAAAATATAGTCTATTAACATTTCTCTTTTTAGAAGTGACTGTGTTTCAGTCTTATCTGATGAGTGGTATGTTTTTTAGGTTAAAACGGTACTTTTGGGAGGTGAATGACGTATTTAGTGAAATTTAGATTGCTTCAAATACCGTCTTATTCTTGTAGGTTTATTAAAAACCCCTCCGTTAATTTAACGAAGGAGTTTTCATAGGATTTATCTGATTTGACCATCACCAAATACATAATATTTATTTGTCGTTAATTGCTTTAAACCTAATGGTCCTCTGTGGTGAAGTTTATCTGTACTAATCGCTAGTTCAGCACCAACTCCCATTGCTCCACCATCTGTAAATCGAGAAGATGCATTTTGATACACAGCCGCACTGTCAATTTGCTCCATAAAAGTCATTGCTTCATCTCTATCTTCGGTCATTATTATCGAAGAATGTTTTCCAGAATGTTCATTGATTTTTTCGATCGCTTCATCTTTCGAGTCGACAGTACCTATCAATATTTTCATGGCTAAAAACTCTTCCTTCCAGACCTCTTCATTGGCTAACTTTTCTTTTCCAGCAAGTACCTTTTGTGTTGTTTCATCTACAATTATTTCAACACCAGCTTTGCTTAAAGTAGACTCTAGGTCTTTTAACTTCGCCTCGTAGGAAGGAATGCTACTATCGACAAGAATATTATCCAATGCATTACATGCAGAAGTTTTATCCGTTTTTGCATTCATTACTACCTTCATTGTTTTGTCCCAATCGGCTTGTGGTGAGATATACATAAAGTTATTTCCTCTACCTGAAATGAGAACAGCACATTTTGCATGTTGTTTCACAAAGTTAATCAGACGTTCACCACCTCTTGGTACAATAAGGTCCAGCTTTTCTGTTGGATTTCTTAAAAATTCCTGAGTTTCTTCTCGGTTCATTTCCAACATTTTGATCCAGTCTTTATCTAGTCCGTTTTCCGCTAATGCTTCATGCCAACATTTTACGAGTACCTTATTGCTATGGTATGCTTCACGACCACCTTTGAGCAAAATTTTATTATTGGCTTTAAATGCAAGTACTGCAGCCTCTATGGTAACATCTGGACGTGATTCGTAGATAATCATTATTGTACCAAATGGATCTGTTTTATTGATGATTTCTAAGCCATTTTCAAGCTTCATTTCTGAAATGTTCTTTCCCACTGGGTCTTCTTGTTCTTTTACTTCACGAATGGCTTTGATCATTCCGTTTATTTTGTCTTGATCTACAACAAGGCGGTCGTAAAGTGCCTGGTCATCTCGTTCGAAAGCATCGAGGTCTTTTTTATTTTCTGCAAGAATTTCTTCTCTTTTGGAATCGATAATGTTCATCATCGATTGTAATACGTTGTTTTTTGTTTTGGTATCTAAAAATTTCATTTCTATTGTCTGTTTTATGTAATAATTTGTAATTTTCTATTGAATGCGTCTGTTGTTAAACGAATTTTGTTCCTACTTTTTTCCCTTCTAGAATATCGATAATGATATCATCTTCTTTACCATTGGCAATGTAGGTAGGAATGTTTTTATTGGCGGTTAATTTGGCGATTTTTAATTTAGAGCCCATTCCACCACGTCCTTCTCCCTCACCTTTTTCTGAAGCTTGAACATATTTTTCTACGTTTTGATCTCCATTTACATGGTGTAATAATTCGGAGTCATCAGCATCAGGATGCCCTGTGTAAAGTCCATCTGTATCAGTTAACATGATGAGCATATCTGCATCAACTAATTCTGCGACTAAGCTGGCCAATTCATCATTGTCTGTAAACATAGACTTGGTGAGTGAAACGGCATCGTCTTCATTGGCAATTGGTACGATTCCTTCGTCCAATAATGCCTCGTAACAGTTGATCATATTGTCTCTGTATACACCAGGAGCAAAGTCACGTTTTGTGGCCAGTACCTGTGCACAACGCATTCCAAAGTCATGAAACATTGAATAGTAGTGTCTCATTAATCTGGGCTGACCTACCGATGAAAACACCTGACGACGTGTGGTTGGATCTACTGCCGAACAGTCTCCTAATACTTCCTTTCCGGCAATTGCGGAACCAGAAGAAACCAGGATTGTGATAATATCACGTTCGTACAGATAGGCGATTTGTCTGACTAGATTTTTTAAAATTGGACCAACGATTCGGTTGTTTTTGTTGGTCATTACGTTTGTTCCTACTTTTATTACTACTCTTTTTTTGAATTCTTGCAAAACTTAATTTGTGTTTATTATTTACTGATTGATTATAAAAGTGATGTGTTATTATTCTGGATCTTTTCCAAGTTCAACTGCTCTATTGAATGCCGCGTATGCTGCTTCTTTTATCAATTCTTCGACATTGTTGTCTTCCATTGAATCTAAAGCGGCTTGTGTTGTTCCTCCTTTAGAAGCAACTCTTTCCATCCAAGTTTGAGCAGAAATATCTGATTCATTGAAGAGTGTAACAGCACCTTCAAATGTAGAGCTTACCAATACCCGTGAATCGTTGTCTGAGAATCCCATTTTCTTCGCTGCTTCAAGCATTGAATTCATAAAATAGAACACATAGGCTGGTCCACTTCCTGAAATTCCCGTTGATTTATCGATAAAACTTTCATCAGCTACATGAATTGACGCTCCAGTTGTATCAAGCAAGTTTCTAACCATAAGAAGTTCAACTCTAGATACATTTTTAGAAGCCGTAAATGAAGTAACTCCTTTACCAACTTTGGCTGGTAGGTTGGGCATTGTTCTTACTACTTTTGAAACATCCAATTGCTCTTTTATAAAATCAATGGTGACTCCTGCCATAAGTGAAACAAAAACCTGTTGGTCATTGATCATGCCTTTCATTTTTTCAAAAAGCTCGACACAATGGTAAGGTTTTACAGCTATAAAGACAATATCTGCTTTGGGTAGACAGTCTTCTAAATTGGCGTATACTTCAAAGTCTGGATTCTGTCTTAATCGACTTAGTGTATCAGGACTTAAATCCTGAATCATTAATTTTCTACGGTTCAATAATGGAGATTGAGACATCCCTTCTGAATAGGTTAGCCCCATATTTCCACCACCGATTACTAATAATTTCATGTACTTTATTATTTGTTATTTTAATTTTCCTTTATTGTGCAACAACCATTCTAATCTCCAGAAAGCTTCATTTTACTGAGTTTTTTCTTTAATTTGGAATAGCATTTAGGTTTCTAAGCCTTGTCATGACTACGCTAGCAAACGGGTGTCAATCTATCATGATATTCTGTCATGACGCCTAAAGTCAATAGGCTCTGCTTTAAGATAAAAGAAATAGAAGCCTATAAAAGAATTAAAGAAAGAATTTTCATAAAAAAGTATAAATGCAAAAGGAGGGGGAGGTTTAATTTTAAATGGCATATGTTGACTATTGCATGAGTTTATTATCTTTGAGCTGTGCAAAGATTTTTAATCATACAGACCGCATTTTTGGGAGATGTCATTCTTTCAACGCCTATCATTTCAGAATTGAATAGAATTTATCCTGAGGCAAAGATTGATGTAGTTGTAAGGAAGGGAAACGAGTCATTATTAGCGAATAATCCTAAAATCAATCATGTTTTTGTTTGGAATAAACAAGAAGGGAAGTACAAGAGTTTGTTAAAGACCATCAAAGGCATTCGAAAGAATAACTACGATGAAGTTATAACTTTACAGCGTTATGCGAATGCAGGGTTGATGACGAAATTTGCAAAAACGAAAAGTAGAGTAGGCTTTGACAAGAATGCATTTTCGGGTATGTATTCGATTACAGCTCCGCATTCATTAGAGGACGGAACCCATGAAGTGGAAAGAAATTTAAAGCTTATAGCACACCATAATGCCCATTCATTACTTCGACCAGAAATGTATCCTTCAGAGGATGATTTTGAAGAAGTTGAAAAATATAAGTCGGGTCATTATTATTGTCTTGCGCCTGCGTCTGTTTGGGAAACCAAAAAGCTGCCGACCTCAAAATGGACGACGTTAATTGAATTGTTACTAGAGAAGGGAGGGGAGGTGAAACTTTTAGGAGGTCCAACTGATATTGATTTATGTGGTGATATTCAAAAAGCCTTTCCGAAAGGAGTTCAAAATTTAGCGGGTAAATTAAGTTTATTGCAAAGCGCAGCATTGATGAAAGATGCACGTATGAATTATGTGAATGATTCAGGCCCGCTTCATATTGCTTCTGCGATGAATGCACCAACACGTGCCTTCTTTTGTTCTACTGTTCCTCAGTTTGGGTTTGGTCCGCTTGCTGAAAACGCAAGGGTAATTGAAACAACCAAAAATTTAGATTGTCGACCTTGTGGTTTTCATGGGCATAAAAAATGTCCACTAGGTCATTTCGACTGTGGACATTCTATTGAAATTTCTGAAGAAAATATTCAGTAAAATATTACTTCCTAATTAATGGACGAATAAGATGTTCCAATCCGTTCACTTTAATTTCATACATTAACTGCATTTGATTGCCCAGCTTTCCTTTAGGAAATCCTTTTGAGTTATACCAAACATAGTAAGGTTCGGGAACTTCAACAAGGAGAAGCCCTTTGAATTTTCCAAAAGGCATTCTCATGTTAGCTAAATCAATTAATTCTTGTTGATTACTCATTAATTTAATTCTTTCATCAGATTAAGCCGTCTTTTTAGGTGTCTCTTTAAGAACCTCTAAAAGGAAACCCCAGAATTTCTGCACAGAACTGATCTGAACACATTCGTCAGGAGAATGAGCGTGACGAATATTAGGTCCAAATGAAATCATATCAACATTAGGCAAGTGTGTTCCTAGAATACCGCATTCTAATCCTGCGTGACAAGCCATAACATTTGGTTTTTCATTGAAACGTTTTTCATACATTTCGCGCATTGTTTTTAAAATCGAAGAGTCTGGATTTGGTTCCCATCCTGGGTAATCTCCAGTTTGTTCGACATCGGCACCCAGTAGATCGAATACACTTCTAATTGTTCTAGCGACGTCGTCTTTAGTTGTTTCAACACTACTTCTTTGTAAAGATTTAGTCTCAAACCTACCATCTTTGATGATTACTTGTGCCAATGAACTAGAGGTTTCCACAAGGTTGTCGAAGTTTAAGCTCATTTTAAACACCCCATTGAATACAGCATTTAATGCAAAGAGTATTGCTTCTTTGTCATGATTAGCCACCATTTTACTTGGTGTTTCAGTTTTTGTTACGCTTAAATCGATTTTAGTTTCTACCGGAGCATATTCAACTTTAAAGGTTTCAGCCATTGTTTTAACATGCCCTTCGAACTTTGCTGAATCATTTGAATCAACAGAAATAGTTGCAACAGCTTCTCTAGGAATAGCATTACGTAGTCCACCGCCATTCATGTCATGCAACATAATTTGTACTGGAGATTCAACAAGTAATCTTGCCATCATTTTGTTGGCATTACCTCTTCCTTTGTCGATGTCCATTCCAGAGTGTCCACCCATTAGTCCTTTCAATTCAACGTTATAAGTTACAACATCCGATTTTGAATCTTCCGTTTCGTATTCATAGCTTGTGTTGGTATCAATACCTCCAGCGCAACCAATACTAATTTCATCATCGTCTTCAGTGTCAAGGTTCAACAAAATAGTACCTTCATAAAAAGAAGGGTCTAGTTCTTTAGCCCCGGTCATTCCAGTTTCTTCATCAACTGTAAACATTGCCTCTAATGCAGGGTGTGGAATGTCTGAACTCGCTAGAAGTCCCATGATTGCAGCCACACCGATACCATTATCAGCCCCAAGTGTTGTTCCATCAGCTTTTACCCAATCACCGTCAACTATCATTTTGATTCCTTCTTTATCGAAATCAAATTCAGTAGCGTTATTTTTTTGATGTACCATATCAACATGAGATTGAAGAATTACCGTTTGACGGTCTTCCATTCCTTCTGTTGCAGGTTTTTTTATAATGATATTTCCAATTTTGTCGGTTGCTGTTTCTAAACCTAATTTATTCCCGAAATCCACCATGAATTGAATCACGCGTTCTTCTTTTTTACTCGGTCTTGGTACTTCGTTTAAATCAGCAAAGTTTTCCCAAATGGCTTTAGGTTCTAGTGCTCTTACTTCGTTTGACATATGTTTTGTTTTTTTTAGTTATCAAGTTTGTTAGTTATCAAGTTTGTTAGTTAGAAAGTTTGTTAGTTATCAAGTTTTACACTTAACTAATGCAAATTTGACAACTTGATAACTCTTCCAAACTTTATAACTTCCCTAGTCTACTGTTAATTTTCTGTATTTTAGTCGTTTTGGTGTGTGGTCACCTAATCGTTTTTTCTTGTTTTCTTCATATTCAGAGAAGCTTCCTTCGAAGGAATAGACTTTAGAGTCACCTTCGAATGCTAGAATATGCGTACAAATTCTATCTAAGAACCACCTGTCGTGAGAAACAACAACGACACAACCAGCAAAATTCATGATTCCTTCCTCTAAAGCACGTAGTGTATTGATATCGATATCGTTGGTAGGCTCATCCAAAAGGAGTACGTTGGCTTCTGTTTTTAACGTCATGGCTAAGTGCAAACGATTTCTTTCTCCACCAGAAAGCACACCTACTTTTTTGCTTTGATCAGAACCTGAAAATGCAAATTTTGACATATAGGCTCTTGCATTTACTTTTTGATTTCCGATTTCAATTAAGTCTGTTCCTCCGGAAATCACGTCATAAATAGTTTTTTCAGGATCTAAATCTTCATGTGCTTGATCGACATAACCTAATTTCACTGTTTCTCCTACTTTGAATTCTCCAGCATCTGGTTCTAGTTCACCCATAATCATCTTGAAAATGGTTGTTTTTCCAGCACCATTTGGACCAACTATACCTACAATCCCGTTAGGGGGTAGGCTAAAGTTAAGATCGTCATATAAGAGTTTGTCTCCAAATGATTTAGCTACGTTAACAGCATCGATCACATTGTTTCCTAATCGTGGTCCATTAGGAATAGGAATTTCTAATTTCTTTTCTTTTTCTTTAGCATCTTCGGCCATTAACCTGTCGTAGTTGCTCAGACGCGCTTTGTTCTTCGCATGACGTCCTTTAGGATTCATACGTACCCATTCAAGCTCGCTGTCTAACATTTTCTTACGTTTAGACTCTTGTTTTTCTTCCTGTTCTAAACGTTTAGATTTTTGCTCCAACCAAGATGTATAGTTTCCTTTCCATGGAATTCCTTCCCCACGGTCAAGTTCTAAAATCCATCCTGCTACATTATCAAGGAAGTAACGGTCGTGAGTTACCGCAATTACAGTTCCTTTATATTGTTGTAAATGTTGTTCCAACCAGTGAATTGACTCTGCATCCAAGTGGTTGGTAGGCTCATCTAACAATAAGATATCTGGCTTTTGTAACAATAATCTTGTCAAGGCCACACGACGGCGTTCACCTCCAGAAAGGTGTTCAACAGACTGGTCGTCAGGAGGACAACGCAATGCATCCATAGCTCTGTCAAGTTGTGCGTCCAATTCCCAAGCGTCAACAGCATCGATTTGATCCTGAACCTGACCTTGTCGAGCAATTAGTTTCTCCATTTTATCTGGATCATTCAAGATTTCTTCGTCCATAAACGAATTGTTGATTTCCTCATATTCTTTAAGGATATCAACAGTTTCCTGAACCCCTTCCATTACAATCTCTTTTACTGTTTTACTTGGATCCAATTCAGGCTCCTGCGGTAAATAACCTACAGTGTATCCATCAGAAATAGTTAAGTCTCCAATGAAAGATTTATCAATTCCTGCAATGATTTTCATTACAGTTGATTTACCAGAACCGTTTAAACCGATAATTCCGATTTTCGCTCCATAGAAAAAGGACAATGAAATATCCTTTATTATTTGTTTTCCTGCTGGGGTAGATTTACTCACACCCATCATTGAAAAAATGATTTTTTTATCGTCTGACATATTCAAAATTTAATGATTCAAATGTAGTCATTTCTATCGACATTTAGGCATTGAATTCGGACAATTCATGTGCTATGGCAAGTTAAACGGTGGTGTTTAGTTTTGCTTGTAAAATAAAAGCATTTACTACACAAAAAAAGCTGTTTAAAGCTATCGAACTTCAACGATTTTTTGTTTAAGACAATTGCTGATTTGATCGAAATCTTTCTCATGATCTGAAAGCACGACCAATATATCGTTGGGTTCAATAATGGTAGATCCATCAGGAGTAATGAAATGGTCATTTCTTTTAATCATGGCGATCACCGCAGATTTGGGGAAACCTAAAGAAACAACTTTACTTCCAATGGCAATACAGTTGTCGGTGACATGGACTTCATGCAGTACAGATTTAGGGGAATTTGTAATAAATCGGTCGTATTCTGTAACAATTTTTTGATCTTCAGGTAAGTCTACTTTTAGCCATTTCGCAACAAGACTTAAGCTCGTTCCTTGCAATAATACGGAAGTCACAGAAATAAAGAAAACGATATTGAACATCATATCTGCTTTATCGATACCTGCAATTAGGGGGTAGGTGGCAAAAACGATTGGAACAGCGCCTCGAAGTCCGACCCATGAAATAAAGAAACGTCGTTTTAATTTCATTTTAAACGGAATCAAACTAATGAAGACAGCTAAAGGTCGAGCAATAAAAATTAGGAATAAAGAAATCAATAACCCTATTCCCATAAACGGCATAACTTCAGAAGGGAAGACGAGTAATCCAAGTGTTAAGAACAAAATAATTTGCATTAACCACGCTAATCCATCGTACATTTTTAAGATGGTTTTTTTGTTGATTAAATCTTGATTACCTAGATACACGGCGCAAATATAAATGGCTAAGAAACCATTTCCACCTAAAGAATCGGTTGCAGAAAAGGTGATGAACATTAAAGCGATTACCAAGACAGGATAAAGTCCTTCGAAACCAAGTTTAATGTTGTTAATGAGGTATTTACTTAAGACTCCAAATCCAAATCCTGCAATTGCACCAAGGATCATTTGTAAGAGAAACATGGGAAGGATGGACACTAAACTTTGGTCTTGATTTATAACGAGGGTCAGGAAAGAGATAGTCAAAACATAAGCCATAGGGTCGTTACTTCCGCTTTCTAATTCAAGGGTTGGACGTAAGTTGGCTTTTAGTGCAATACTTTTTGAACGTAAAATAGAGAAAACAGCGGCGGCATCAGTAGAAGAAACAATAGACCCTAAAAGAAGACTCTCATAAATTGTAAAATCGGTTAACCAATGCACAAAAAGCCCCAATGAAACAGCAGTCAGTAAGACTCCAAGGGTAGAAAGTACAACTCCTTCTCTTACAATTGGTTTTACGGTATTCCAGTTCGTGTCTAGTCCACCTGAAAACAAAATAAAGTTCAAAGATACTATACCGATAAACTGAGCAATTTGTTGATTGTCAAATTTAATTCCTGCAAGTCCGTCCGATCCAGCAATCATCCCTATTGTTAAGAATAATAATAAGGTAGGCACTCCAAATCTAGAGGAAGTTTTTCCAATAACAATGCTAATAAAAAGCAGGAGGGAACCAATCAATAAAATATTCTCAGTTGTTAGAACCATTCAAATTTGGGCTTGTATTTAACCTTAAAATAATCGCATTTGGTAAAACCAGTAATTGGCTTTATCGATCAAGGATTTAAAGTTAAATGTTTAAAAAATCTATATCATTACAAAAATAAGAAATGTTTGTTCAATTAGAGTTTTGGATTAGGTAAATACCAACAGTAAAGAAAGAATGATTAATTTAGTTACATCATTGTAAATTTAATTATTCATGAAAAATGTAATACTATTTTTAACTTTTCTAGTTTCAATCCCTTATTCATTGTCTCAAACTAGAGTAGTAGGAACAGATTATACTTCTTTTCGTATTGAACAAGAAAATGATACTATAGATTTCGTGATTGCTGATACGGTTTTAAATGTTAAAAAACCATTGTTATTATTCTGTCAAGGTTCTTTGCCCGTTCCATTGTTTGTCGATTTTGGAAACCATAGAATAGCACCACTTCAATTTGGAAATTTCGATTTAGAAAACATGAAAAAACATTATCATGTGGCCGTTATTTCAATGCCCAAAACTCCATTAGTTCCAAAAATTGAAGAGCTTTCAGAGCAATACTTTTATATTGGAAATTCTGGAAGAAGAAATCCAACAGATGAGTTTTCATTGGCGGATTACCTTGAGAATTATGTGAGAAGAGCAAATACAGTGATTGAATTTATGATGAATGAGGATTATGTTGATACTTCAAAAATTGTAGTTTTTGGTCATTCTCAAGGCAGTAGAGTAGCAGTTGCACTTGCAGATGATAATGAGCATGTCACGCATTTGGGATTATCAGCCTATAGTTATGAACCAAGGATGCATGAGATTTTACGGAGAATTAGGGTCCGTGCTGAAAAAGGTGAGATTACTTGGGAGGAAGCTGATTCTTTGCAAGCCAATCGTTATGCATTTTATGCCCGTGTGCACAATGATGATTCTTTAAAAGCAAGGCCACATTTAACTTCTTGGAGGTCGTTTTCGAAATCATCTCTTCATGAATTGGCAGGATTGAAAATACCAGTTTATATTGTCTACGGCTCCGAAGATATTGGTTGTGTAAACTCAGACATGATTCCATTATATTTTATCGAACAAGGCAAAATGAATTATGTTGTGAAACGTTATCCTGGATTAGAACATAACTTTTTTCCATTAGTTGATGGAAAACCAGATTATAAAAATGGAGAGTGGAAGAATGTTATGAATGCATTTATTGAATGGAGTTTGGGGGATTAATTGTAATCCGCAATCTCATCTTCCTCATTTAATACAGCATTTTTTTCTTTGCTCATTAATAATGAATGAATCATTGCAACGACAATTAAAATACCGTAGAGAATTTTATCAAAAAAGGAAACGTCTTCAATGAAATACTGAAAACCGAGAACGAAAAACATATAGATAAAATGAAATGCCAATCCGCCTAAAACCACTAAAGTGTAAATTCGTTTTTTACGATACATCAATACCAATCCGAAGAAAATGAATAGCCAAACAAATAGGCTGTTGAAATAAAACGTGGTGATAGAGGAAAGAAATTCCTCTCCGTTAAATCCGAGGTTTTGTCCGTTTTTGATAATCACATCTTTAACCGAAAAGCCTTTATTCTCTTCAATAATGTCAGAAGTTAACAACACAAAGTAGCTCACGGCATTCCAAATCGTAAGTAACAACCACGAGAACAAAGAGGAGGTAAACATCAACCGTGTAAATCCATCAGGTTTATTTTTTCCAAGAATAAGCGTTTTGAGTCTTACCAATAATGGAATTGCATCTTCTGGCTTGAGTTGATCTAGCTTTTTTCTCATTAGGTGTAAAATAAGAATGAGATAAATATAGCCGCTATAATTCCAGCAGCATCTGCAATTAATCCTGCACCAGCAGCATAACGGGTTTTTTTAATGCCCACAGAACCAAAGTATACTGCTAAAACATAAAATGTTGTTTCGGTTGATCCTTGGAAAGTAGCCGCCATTTTACCAATGAAGGAGTCAACACCATGGGTTGCAAATGTCTCTAACATCATTCCACGTGCAGCACCTCCGCTGAAGGGTTTCATAAATGCAGTCGGCAAAGCTTCTACGAATTCAGTGTTGGCCACATGGGCAAGTTTTAAGAGGTAGCGAACACCATCAAAAAGTATTTCCATGGCTCCAGAAGCTTTAAAAACACCAATTGCAACAAGAATAGCGACCAAATAAGGAACGATTTTAATGGCCACGTCGAAACCTCCTTTTGCACCGTCAATAAAAACTTCGTAGACATTGATTCTCTTTCGAATACCTAGTATCAAGAAGGTGATAATTACTGAGAATAAAAGTAGATTTCCGCCGACATTGGAGACCGGTTCAACCCAATCAGGATTGTTGTATAGCCAAACCAATAATCCTACGATGAGTACGGTCAGTGTTCCTAAATATCCAAGAATAACTTTATTCAGTAAGTTGATTTTTTGTTTGTAGGCCACCACCATTAATCCAACCAGTGATGCGAAAAAAGTAGAAATAAGAATTGGTAAAAAGACCTCCGAGGGGGAAGTAGATCCAGCTCCACTACGGTAGGCTAAAATACTCACAGGAATAATGGTTAACCCAGAGGTGTTCATGACCAGGAACATGATTTGTGCATTAGAAGCAGTGTCTTTCTTTGGATTAAGCTCTTGCAACTGTCCCATCGCCTTTAGTCCAAGAGGAGTAGCAGCATTGTCTAATCCAAGCATATTGGCGCTGAAATTCATCATCATCGAACCAACGGCAGGATGATCCTTTGGAATGTCAGGAAATAATTTTCCAAATAATGGAGAAACCAATCTTGTTAAAATGCGAATTGCACCACCTTTTTCACCGATTTCCATTATCCCCATCCAAAGGCAAAGCGCACCAGTTAAGAACAGAGCAATTTTAAAAGCAAGTTCAGCACTGGCGAATAGCTCGTTGACCATTTCCTTGAAAATCATTAAATCACCAAAGAAGATTAGTTTTCCTAATCCAACAGCCAATGCTGACATAAACAATCCGATCCACAAGCGATTTAATAACATAATTGCTAAGTTCTAAAAATAAGTTGGAATCAATTTGCTTTCCCCATAGAAATATTCACAAAGTTATCCATAATGACTGCCCCTAAATTTCCGGAAACCTCAGGTAGAAATTGTACTCCGTAAATAGGCGCATCATGTTTTTTCATGGCTTCATTAATGCTGTAATCTGAACTGGCTAAAAGTTGGAATCCAGGAGGGATGGAAATGGTGCCTGCATTGTCTTTGATCAATTGTACTTCGTAGGGGAGCTTGTCAAAAAGTCCTTCAGTTTCTAAAAGCCCAATGTCCACAAGTTCATTTCGGTAGGGTTCATAAGCAGGACGCGCATCAAAACAAACGCCCAATAAGTGGTGTCCGACTCCAATTCCCAGTACAGGTATCTCAAGTTTTAAAACTTCCTTTATTTTCTCAATATATTTTTCTACGTTGGTTTCGTGAATTGAAATATGTGCGTGAGAAATAATAGCTCCTTTAGGATTTAACTTTTGAATTTCTTCGTATTGAATATCGTAAATAGAGACTGTAGTATAATCGCTGTATTGATCTACCAAATCCTCCAATTTATAAATCGATGAATAACCACAATCGATAATTAAAATCATAATACAGGAGGTTTTAGGGTTTTAAAACGCCAAGTCTCTGGGTTCTCACCAGTACTTTTAAGCTCAAGATAAGTGTTGGTGATTTTTATTATTTCGTAATATTCTGATGGGCTGTCCTTGAAGTCAAGGATTAGTTTAGAGCGGTCTTTATGATCATTTTCTATTCTGTAATGACCAACAAGACCAGCATCACTTCCTAAATGGATGAGTTCTTGTTCTCTAAATGTGCCGTTTAAATAAAAAGTATATGTTTTTCTGTAGGCCTTCAGTTTTGAAACCTTTTTTGACTTTAAATCATCGGTATTATTAAGGACCCATACTTTTGCACTATTGGAATGAATATGGTGAGTTGGGAAATTTGAGTCTAAGGTGTATTCATTGATACAGGCAGAAAGCAGTATGGATGATATGATAAAAATAAAGCTTCTCAAAAGATCAGTTCCTTTTCATTGATACGTTCAAGAATTGCCTTTGAGGCCCTTTGTTTTAAATCAGGTGTATCAAATGTTCCATGTAAATCACCAACGGCTTCTACAAAGTGATATTTACCTTCTTTGTATCTGATCAGAACATCATAACGATCGAATTTATCGTTTCCTAAATCGTCAAAAATAGCAACGATTAGGTCGTCAATTTCATTTGGAGTAGTTATGCGTTCAACCAAGTAACCAACAATTCCATTCATTAAAACCAGTTTGCCTTTTTCTCTTACGAAAATCAATAAGCGTCGGTAGGGATAATTATTAACTCCCGCTTTGACTTGCAACAGAAATGCATCTTCAATGCTTCTTTTGTGATTGTATGGATGAAACTCGAAGAATTTAGCACTGCAAGGTGTTGTGCCATCTTGTGCAGAAGCATCAAAGTTGGGATTACATAAATGGGTTTCGATTAAGAGTTCATAATACTTTTTGTCATCGAAACCTGAGGCGTTAAATAAGGTTTCTACTTTTATTGTATCAGTAGTGGAGTCTCCTGTCGTGGAAACTTCCTCCCCATCAGAAATATTTCCCTCGGTATTTTCTTTATTTAAAGGGGGAGTTGATTCACTTTTTTCTGCGCTGTCATTGCTACAGGCAAAAATAAAAAACACGCTAAAAACAGAAATAAGTCTTAATATCATATCTTTTCAATTGTACCTCCTAGTGTGATTTTTTGAGTAATATCAGGATTTCCAGTATAGTTAATAGTTCCGCCGCTGGTAACTTTAGCGTTTAGAATTTTTGTCGGCCCGCAGATAATTTCGCCACCAAAAGTAATGTTTGCGATGACTTCTTTTGATTTTAAGCGCACGGCAGCAATTATACCTCCCGTTTTTACAGTAGGTTCAAATAATTCTGTTTTTCCTGTAATGCGAATTGATCCTCCTTTTGTGATTTCAGCCTTAACCGTTGGAGCATTGATGTTTTCAATAAGCATTTTACTGCCAGAATCCACTTTGTAACTAACGTTAGATTCAAAATCACCAGCTTCATTAATTCTAATCTCAGCACCTCTTCTTGCTTCAACATTAGCAATCGGTGAAGGAGTGTAGATGATGATGTGTAAGTCAATTGTTTCAACAAAGCTACCGCTGTATTTTATTGTAAGAACTTTGTTGGTGTATGAAAAAGAAAGGTTGTTTAGATCTACTTTATCGCTGTGTTTGTTCACAATGGCTTCTTTTCGATCAGACTGTACAACCTCTACGGGGAAATTACCAATTACAACGAGGGATTCGAAGTTTGATAATTCATATGCAGTTGTTTCTTTTCCTATCGCTGTATGGATAAAAAATAAAGATGTAATCATTAAAAATATATTCTTCATATCATAAAGCTTAAAAAACGTAATTACTTTGTTGCACAGCTCTTTCTAAAGCTCCATTGTCAATATTTGTGCGAATGTTGTTTTCTGTAAAATAGGCCACCATTTTTTCAGTAGGCATATTTCCTACCAAGTCATCTTTGGCCATTGGACAACCTCCAAACCCTCTAATTGCACCATCAAATCGTCTGCATCCAGCATCATAGGCTGCCTTGACTTTTTTGTGATAAGTGTCTGGTGTTGTGTGAAGGTGAACACCAATCTCTGCATTGGGCAATTCTGGAGTTATTCCATTGAGAATACTGGTAATTGACCCAGCAGTCGAAACTCCGATAGTATCAGAAAGTGATAAAATTTCGATCCCCATTTCATTGTTTAATCGAGAAGCCCATTTTAAAACAGTTTCAGCATTCCATGGGTCACCGTAGGGATTACCAAAGCCCATTGAAAGATAGACCACTAATTTTTTATTGGATTTTACTGCTATTTCTTGAATACTTTCTAATCTCCCTAAACTACCTTCAATAGAGGTGTTGGTATTGCGTTGTTGGAATGTTTCTGAAACAGAAAAGGGGTATCCTAAATAATTGATTTCTTCAAATTGAGCAGCATCTTGGGCACCTCTTTCATTGGCTACGATGGCCAACAACTTCGAACGGGTATTAGATAGGTTTAAGTGTTTAAGCACCTCTGCTGTGTCTTTCATTTGGGGAATAGCCTTAGGCGAAACAAAACTTCCAAAATCAATCGTATCGAATCCTACTTTTAAAAGTTCATTGATATATGAAATCTTTGTTGTTGTGGGAATAAACTCCTTGATACCTTGCATTGCATCACGAGGACACTCTATAATTTTTAATTCTTCCATTTTACTAATATAAGAAAAGCTTATTATTTTAACAGCGCTTCATTGATTTCTCTTAATAATTTAGGACCTTCATAGATAAAACCAGTATAAACTTGGAGTAACGAGGCGCCTGCTTCAATTTTTTCCAAGGCATCTTTCGCTGAATGAATTCCACCAACACCAATAATAGGAAAACTACCGTTGGATTGGTCGTGCAGGTAACGGATGACTTCTGTAGAACGTTTGGTTAATGGCTTTCCTGATACTCCTCCAGCTCCTATTGCTTCGACATTTTCAGTTTTTAATCCAGATCGGTCGATAGTTGTGTTGGTTGCAATAACGCCTTCTATTTTTGTTTCTGCTACGATGTCTATGATATCATCCAGTTGACTGTCGGTTAAATCTGGTGCAATTTTTAATAGAATAGGACGTTGAATTTCCTTGGTTTGATTGAGGTCTTTTAAAGTTTTCAATAAGGCGGTTAAAGGAGCTTTGTCTTGCAATGCTCTTAGATTAGGAGTGTTTGGAGAACTTACGTTGACTACGAAGTAATCCACATGCTGATAAAGTGCGTTGAAACATGCCACATAATCATCAACGGCATTTTCATTTGGTGTGACTTTGTTTTTACCAATATTACCACCGATGATTAGTTTTGTTTTTCGTTTTTTTAGCTGTTCAACTAGGGTTTCTAATCCATCGTTGTTGAAACCCATTCTATTGATGATCGCTTCATCTTCAGTTAAACGGAACAGGCGTTTTTTTGGATTCCCTTCTTGTGCAAGTGGCGTTACAGTACCTACTTCTATAAAACCAAACCCACAATATTCTAATTCATTAAATAGTTTTCCATTTTTATCAAACCCAGCGGCAAGTCCAACAGGGTTTTTAAAAGTTAATCCAAATAATTTTCTCTCTAATTTTTTATCTTCTACAACGTACCATTTTTTCCACAGAGATTTCATCCCTGGAATGGACAAGGTAAACTTGATTAATTTGAAGGTGAAATGATGGATCTTTTCTGGGTCAAAAAGAAAGAAAATGCGTTTAATTAAAGCGTACATAGCATAAATGTTTTGACAAAAATAGGAATAAAAAAAGGCGAGCCATTCGCTCACCTTAATATTATTTTATATTCGATTAAAATTTTGTTCTTCCTTTCCATTTTACCCTTGAACCACGTTTTGGTTTAGGATAAGTAATGTTTCTAGTAAGTACAATATTCGCAAAAAGATAAGCGTCTTTATCTTCAGAATTTCCACGTTGCATTCCCTCCCCAAACCAGGAATGATTTTCTATGGCTGGATTGGCTGCATATACAGCGTCAGAACCAACTTCAGAAGCCAATGTGCTTGGGCTATAGTAAACGGTACTCACATCATCTATATAGTCAGTAAATGTTTTATTGTAGGAAATTTCCATGCCTAGTCTCCAAAATTGACCTATACCAAATTTAAAGCCGACACCAAAGGGAATCGCTAAACTAAACATTCCATATTCATCTGCGCCTCCAGGTAGTCCTTGGCCTTCGGTTCTTAAGGGGCGAAGGTTGGTCCATTTCCCATTGATTTGTGTTTGAGGGTTGTAATAGAACCCAGAAATTCCTGAAAAAACATAGAGTACATCTGCTCTTGGGCGCATTCCTTTTAATCCACGTATGTTGTATCTGGCCCCCACCTTTTCGTTGGCTAAGATAATTAGTTCTAAGCGTTGACTTAACTCTAAGATAGGGGAGCGGAAGGAAAGGTTTCTGCTTCGGCGAATAATTTCATCAGTATTAGAATCTTTTCCATCAACTAAAGCAAAATACAATTGTGTTGAAGTGGCCCATCTTGGGTGAAATCTAAATCGGTAACCTAGTCCGCCACCAATCCTTGTACTTGAAAAATCAAGATCTACGATAGACTTCTGTGTTCCTTCTTTGTTTAGTCCTCCTAAATCTCCTAAAAAGAAGGTAGGTCCAACAGCGAAGAAGACCTCATGCTTATTCATTGACCAATTTTTCGAAGAGTTAAAGTTGGAACTCATCTGTCCAAATAATTGGCTTGAAATCAATAAGCTGAGAGATAATAAGTAATTTCTCATTGCATTAAGTTGTCTGTTGCTTTAGCATTTAACATTACAAATATAAAAAGGTTATTCAGAATATCAAGAATATTATTAATCCACTGAACAGCCAGTATACGATTAAAGCTTTGAATTTCAAAGTGTACATGTGATTAGTTTAGCTGCATTTCATTTAAGTTTGCATAAACTCCATCTACTTTATTGATCAACTCGTCATGTGTCCCTTTTTCAACAATCTTACCGTGCTCCATCACCAGTATTGTATCTACCTTACGAATGGTAGATAGGCGATGGGCGATAATGAAAGAAGTTCTGTTTTCCATTAAGTTGTCTAAAGCGTCTTGAACCAATCGTTCTGATTCCGTGTCTAAAGCAGAAGTAGCCTCATCTAAAATAAGAATTGTTGGGTCCTTTAATATTGCTCGCGCAATGGCTATTCTTTGTTTTTGTCCACCCGAAAGTTGAATTCCACGGTCACCAACTTCTGTTTCGAATCCATCAGGAAAAGAAGAGATGAAGTCAAAGGCATTGGCCTTTTTGGCTGCAGAAATGATTTCCTCATCTGTAGCGACTTGTTTTCCAAAACGAATATTATCTTTTATACTCCCGCTGAATAAAATGACCTCTTGAGGTACTAGAGCAGTGTGGCTTCTTAAGTGATTCAATGAAAATTCACTCACATCAGTTCCGTCGATGGTATAAGTTCCTGAAGTTGGAGAGTAAAAACGTTGAAGTATGGAAGCTATGGTTGTTTTTCCTGCTCCAGAAGCTCCAACGAAGGCGATTTTCTCTCCCTTCTTTGCTGAGAACGTAAGATGGTCGAGTACTTTAAAATCTTTTCTTTGCGGATAAAAGAAAGAAACATCATTGAATGCAACATCACCGTGTATTGGAGTTGTTTTTGTTCCTTTATGGATCATTTCTTCCGTTTCTTCAGTAATAATATTCATTAAATGTTCTGTTGCTCCAACTGCTTTTTGCATTGTTGCATATAAATCAGGAATAGACCCGATACTGGCCCCCATGAATACAGTAAACATAACAAATGAAAAGAAATCTCCTTTGTCTAATGTTGCGTCAGGACCAACTGTCATGTGGAGTCCTTGCCAGATGATAAAAATAATTGCACCAAAAAGACATGTAATAATAAATGAAATAAAGAGACCTCTCCAGTTTCCACTTTTAATATTTAACTTTTTAATCGTTTCGATTGATTTTCTGTATTTAGCAATCATAAAAGCTTCATTGGTGAAGGTTTTTACATTAGTGATGCCCATTAAGCTTTCTTCGATTATAGCGTTTGAAGTAGCAGAATAATCTTGTGCTTTTTTGCTTAACTTTCTAATGAATCGACCGAATATTACTGCGATTAAGGCCATTACCGGGACGGTCGCTAGCATAATTAGCGCCAGTTTCCAAGAAACGATTGTAATGAAAATAATGGAACCAATAATAATGATGATTTGTCTAAAGAATTCAGCGATGGTAGTTCTAAGCGTATCTTGAATTAGGGTAATATCAGCTGCAATTCTACCTGTTAGTTCACCAACCTTGTTTTTATTGAAGAAATCCATAGGCATGTAAACCAATTTATCGAAGGCATCTTTTCTGATGTCTCTCATTGTTTTTTCTGTGACTTGGGTAAAAATAACTACCCTAAAGAAAGAGAACACGCTTTGAATGACCAATAAAACCAATAAAGCTAAGGCAACACTATTGATGTTGTTCAAGTCAATCCCTTCTAAAAGTTCTTGATTGCTTGGGGTACCGGTTTCAGAAGGTAGGTCACTTCCTAAAAGCTGGCCTAACAAGTAGGGGAAAAACAATCCTGCAGAAGAGGAGAGTACTAAAAAGATCCAGCCAATAAAAAAGTATAAACGATAAGGCTTTAAATAACTAAAGATGCGTTTCGCTTTTTGAACTGATTCTTTGCTAAGTTTTACACGGTCCTTCTTTTTATTTTTTGGTTTAAGCATTCTTTGTACAGTATAAAATGTAAATTGGATTGCAAAGTTAATGGAAGAAGTGTGGATAACGATTAAAAAAAGAATATTTTTGCATTTGAGTTTTGTTTAAATCAAAAAAGAATTACCTTTGCCATCCTTAAACGGAAAGAGAATTTTTAAATTATAATAAAATAGGTCATGAAAAGAACGTTTCAACCATCACAACGTAAGAGAAGAAATAAGCATGGATTCCGTAGTCGTATGGCTACAAAAAATGGTCGTAGAGTACTCGCTGCTCGTCGTCGTAAAGGAAGAAAAAGACTTACAGTTTCTAGTGATAAGTTAGCTAAGCGCTAGGAATTAGAATAATATTGATAATAGTCCATCAGCAACAGGTGGACTTTTTTTGTTTAATGGTACTTTTTAGGTATTTAAAGGTATAAAGAATTTATATTGAGTTGTTTATTACTTTTTAGCAGTTATGCTTGAAAATTGTATTAAATAAGATTACTTTAGTGCCGAAATTAATAATGTAAAATAATGAATTTACACGAATATCAAGGAAAATCGATTTTAAAGAGTTTTGGAGTTGCAATTCAAGAAAGCGTAGTGATTGACGCGGTTGAAGATGCTGTAAGCAAAGCAAAAGAGTTAACAGAGAAAACAGGTACTGAATGGTATGTTGTTAAGGCACAAATTCACGCTGGAGGTCGTGGAAAAGGAATCATCGAAGAGACAGGTTCACACGGAGTAGTTTTAGCCAAAGGAATCGATAAAGTTGAAGAGGTTGTAAAGGGAATCTTAGGAGGACATTTAGAAACTGCACAAACAAACGGTGTAGCTAAAAAAGTGAATAAAGTGATGATCGCTGAGGATGTATACTATCCTGGTGAAAGTGAGCCGTCTGAAATCTATATGTCCGTTTTAATGGATCGTGATAGTGGAAGAAACGTAATTATTTATTCGACAGAAGGGGGGATGGATATCGAAGCGGTAGCTGAGGAGACACCACACCTTATCTTTAAGGAAGAAGTTGATCCACGAGTTGGACTTCAAGGATTCCAAGCAAGAAAAATCGCATTTAATTTAGGATTAAGCGGAAAAGCGTTTAAAGAAATGACGAAATTCGTTTCCTCTTTATATGCCGCTTACATAGGATGTGATGCATCAATGTTTGAAATTAACCCAGTGTTAAAAACATCAGATGATAAAGTGATTGCAGTTGATGCTAAAGTTACTTTGGATGCAACGGCTTTGTTCCGTCATAAGGATTATGCAGCAATGCGTGATAAAACAGAAGAAGATCCTGCAGAGGTTGAAGCTGATGAGGCTGGATTAAACTTCGTTAAATTGGATGGAAACGTTGGTTGTATGGTGAATGGTGCTGGACTAGCAATGGCTACAATGGACATTATCAAGCAGTCAGGTGGTAATCCTGCGAACTTCCTAGATGTTGGAGGTACAGCAGATGCAGCTCGTGTTGAGAAAGCATTTGAAATCATTTTAAAAGATGAAAACGTGAAAGGAATCTTGATCAATATCTTTGGTGGTATTGTTCGTTGTGATCGTGTTGCACAAGGTATTGTTGATGCGTACAAAAACATGGGTGGAATTCCAGTTCCCCTTATCGTACGTTTGCAAGGAACAAATGCTGTTGAAGCGAAAAAATTAATCGATGAGTCAGGATTAAACGTTCACTCTGCTGTTCTTTTACAAGAAGCAGCTGATAAAGTGAAAGAGATTTTATCTTAATCATCTGAGTGTTTACATATTTTAATGAGGGAGCATTCTAGAATGTTCCCTTTTTACTTTTTTAGAACTTTTTAATAGGTCTATGATTATTTATAAGACAAAAGAGCAAATTGAGTTGATAAGAGAAGCAGCTCAAGTAGTAAGTAGAACATTGGGGAAAGTTGCTGAGGCAATTGAACCTGGGATTTCGACTTTAGAGTTGGATGCAATTGCTGAAAGTTATATCCGATCGCAAAATGCAATTCCAGGATTTTTAGGATTGTATGATTTTCCAAATACATTGTGTATTTCTGTAAACGATGAAGTTGTTCATGGTTACCCAAGAAAGGACCTTATTCAAGATGGTGATCTTGTTTCTGTAGATTGTGGTGCTATTTTAGAAGGATATTACGGAGATCATGCCTATACATTTGCAGTTGGAAATGTTTCTGAAGATAAATTGAAATTACTGAAAGTAACGCAAGAATGTTTGGAAATTGGAATTGAACAAACTAGAGTAGGGAACAGGTTAGGTGATATTGGTTACCATATTCAAAAACATGCAGAAGATCATGGGTACGGAGTCGTTAGAGAACTTGTTGGACATGGTATTGGGCAAACAATGCACGAAGAGCCACAGATTCCGAATTACGGAAGAAGAGGACGTGGTAAAAAAATTAAAGAAGGATTGACCATTGCAATTGAACCAATGATTAATATGGGAACTGAGCAAATCAAGTACCTCTCTGATGAATGGACAATCGCCACAGCAGATGGAATGCCAAGTGCACACTTCGAGCACAACGTAGCTGTGATTGATGGTCAGCCTGTTAAGCTTTCTACGTTTAAATATGTAGAAGAAGCTTTGGCGAAGAAAAAGTAATTTTCAGGTATTCTATTTTGACTAAATCCTTATCTTGTAAACGGTAAGGATTTTTTACTTGACCTAAAGATAAAACATGGAAGCTTTAAGAAAAACAGTGATTGTTGGTTGCCTAATTTATGGACTATATGGATTAATGAGTTTGTTGCAGTTGGGCACCTTTATACCGCCTTTGCCCATTAAACCTTTCCTCTTTGCTACTTTTCTAATCACCTATGTGGTGGTATCTCAAAAAGACTTTTCTCCTCTTTTAAGAATTTCTCTTTTAGTTTGGATGACTACCTTGATTTTTGTTGGACAATACTTTGTCGAATTCTTTTTCGATCACACAACAGTCGACTTGTACCTTAATAATGTTGAACCAGTTGTTTTGATGGGTTCTGTTGCTGCTTTTATTGCACTTGTGTATAAATTAATTCGCGAGATGGGATACAGATCAATGCAATATTATTTGCCATTAATAATTTCCTTGGCGATTATCCCTTTGACCATTTTATTTAAAGACCAATTCGCTTTTGATTGGGGGATTATAATCGTTGCTTTTTTATTATTTCTCTTTGAACGTCTTAAAAAGGCTAGTTCTACAGAAGAAATACATGAAAAAATACTATTTGTTATTTATGGTGTTGCAGTAATAACTGTCATTGAACGAATGACTTACCTCATTTAAAAAATGGTGTTGAAAAAAATCATACATATTTTTTCGAAAAATGATTTGAATAGTCTAAGTAATTAGTATTTTTGCAGTCCGCAACTGAAATGGTTAGGGTAAAATATTCAAGCGGAATATTTTAATTGAAATAAAAACGGAGAGGTGGCTGAGTGGCTGAAAGCGGCACCCTGCTAAGGTGTTATACGGGCAACTGTATCGAGGGTTCGAATCCCTCTCTCTCCGCAATGGTATTCTACAACGGTAAGAGTTGGTAGAGGGATGAGAACCAAGGGTTCGAACCGGAACGAAGTGAAGCTCACGTAGCAAAGCTTTTTTACCCGTAGAAAGGTCGTAAAGATTAGACTTGTGAACAATTTTAATTCACATTAACAATATAGAAAAGTCTTGATTTTTAGTCTACTAAAAAATGATTAAAAAATAATTCAAAAAACTACTTGTTAACTAAAAAAGAGTTCTTATCTTTGCCGTCCGCAAAGGGTTCTGTAAAAGAAGCCGATTTGAAATAAACATTAAGAACTGAATCAATCGTAAGATTTTGAAGGGTTTTCAGTAAAGCGATACTGAAAGATAACTTAATGAAGAAATTGAAATAAAAACGAACTCATTTTAGTTCGGGGTGTAGCGTAGCCCGGTCATCGCGCCTGCTTTGGGAGCAGGAGGTCGCAGGTTCGAATCCTGCCACCCCGACAAGGGGATGATTCAGTTCATCCCCTTTTTTTGATTAAAAGTGTGTTTTGTACTAGGTTATACTAGGGCTCGTAGCTCAGCTGGATAGAGCACCTCCCTTCTAAGGAGGCGGTCAAAGGTTCGAATCCTTTCGGGCTCACTAAGAATAAAAGCTTTCCCGTAGGGAAGGCTTTTTTCGTTTTCCATAAGTCTGAGACTTTCGAATAAAGGTTCAAGACTTTACAAAACGAAAAAAGTCTAACGCTTCGAGGAAGCGTAAAGCTTTTATTCGGACACATCGACAGGCTCAATGCGGCGCTTCGGCGTCAAAGAGGATCTACAATCCTTATTTTCAAAATCGTTAACAATAAAAAAGCCTTCATGTCAATGAAGGCCTTTCAAACATTCTATGAAGACTGTTAAATACTTTTCTTAGCTAAGTACCAAGTCGTCTTTTCAAGCGTATCATCATCTAGTCTTTCGTTCAATGCATCCAATGTACTAGGCGCAGGAACAATTACTTTGTCACCACGTTTCCAATCCAATGGCATTGCAACCTTGTGTTTGTCTGACATTTGTAGGGCTTCCAACGATCGTAAAATTTCGTCCATGTTACGGCCCACATTTAAGGGGTAATACATAATCAAACGAATTTTCTTTTCAGGATCAATAAAGAACACCGCTCTAACTGCTGCTGTTTCACTTTCATTTGGTTGTAACATTCCATAAAGTTTAGAAACATTCATGTCAATGTCAGCAATTATCGGAAAGTCGAAATAAACTCCAGTATTTTTTCTAACGTTTTGTACCCAACCTAGATGCGAATGAATACTGTCAATACTCAACCCTAATAGTTCAGTGTTCATAGCATCGAATTCTGGTTTTCTAATTGCGAATCCACTCATTTCTGTAGTACATACAGGAGTGAAGTCGGCAGGGTGAGAGAACATCACAATCCATTTGTCCTTTGCGAATTCAGACATTTTCATTTTTCCTTTTGTAGTTACCGCTTCAAAGTCTGGTGCAACATCTCCAATTCTTGGCATTGGATAAACTTTTTCTACACACTCTTCTTGATTTTCCATCTTTATATATTTTTTAGTTATTTATATTTCTGTTACTGACAAGGTACGGACTTATACTCGCTTGTGCTGCTACTAATGTTACATAGGAATTATGATTTATACTAAATTAGTAGTTTGGAAAGGAACTCATCTCAAAACATGGCAGACTAATGTTTTATCCCGTTAATTATATTCCAAAGTCAAATGATTTTTGCTTTACACGTTTTTT
The DNA here is from genome assembly GCF_048268645.1 of Brumimicrobium sp. Classification (NCBI taxonomy): domain Bacteria; kingdom Pseudomonadati; phylum Bacteroidota; class Flavobacteriia; order Flavobacteriales; family Crocinitomicaceae; genus Brumimicrobium; species Brumimicrobium sp. The sequence continues at coordinate 61,953 of NZ_JBLWVE010000016.1, forward strand.
CCTTTCATCATTCCTTTCCAATAAAGCATTGGTAGCATATACTTTTTAAACATCCATAACCTCCAATGCTCCTTTGAACTATCCTTAATAAGCATGTATTTTAGTTTTGGATCAGGAGTAAACTTTCCAGTATAATCGAATTCAGCAAGGACCATCTTCCCATAGTCAGTGACTAAAGGACAAGACGAATACCCATTGTATGAAAGTGAACCTATTTTATTTCTTTCCCTTAGGTTTACAATGTTATCAATAACAATAGGTACTTGTTTACGAATAGCAGCACCTGTTTTAGCCGTAGGTAATGCCGCTACATCTCCTAAACTAAATATGTTCGGATACTTCTTGTGTTGTAGGGTATTTATATCAACGTCGACCCAACCTGCATCATTGACTAAATCAGAATCTCTTATGAATTTTGGAGCAACAGATGGCGGTGCGGTATGTAACATATCGTAATGTATTCCATATAATCCATCTTTTTTACTGACTTTTACATTTTTGTAGTTGTATTGAAAGTCTTCATCTAAACACTTCTCATCTTCGCCTGACATTATAATACATCCTCCTGACTTGATGTCTTTTGTTAATTCATACCAAGCAATTTTATTTTCACCATCAACTTTCACTAATTTATGATTAAATCTTAGGTTGATGTCTTTGCGTTCAACCACTTTCATTAGTGTTTCTGCAATTTCCTTTGTTCCAAAAATAACGGTTCCAGAAGTAGCAAAAACTACTTCAGTATCTAAACGCACTTTATTCTTTTTCCAATAGTCCTCGGCCAAGTACATTATTTTTTGAGGTGCACCCCCACATTTTATTGGTGTTGCAGGTTGAGTAAATAAAGCTGTTCCTCCTTTAAAGTTTTTTACGACATCCCATGTGTGTTTAGGATCTGTATAATTGCTACAAACCACTCCTTTGTCTATTGCTTCTCCTAAACCCGGAACCAAACTGAAATCATAGCTCAAACCAACAGCTACTACTAAATAATCATAAGTGATAAGGCCTGACTTATCAGTATGAACACTATTTTTATCTGCTTCAAAACTTATTGCCTTGTCCTTGATCCATGTAGTTCCTTTAGGAATCATTTCTGACATAGGTTTCTTTGTTTTATCATAATCATAAGTACCTGCTCCAACAAGTGTAAATGCGGGCTGATAAAAATGCGTTTCAGCAGGTTCAATTATAGCCACACTATTTGATTTGTTTTGTCTAAGCAATTGTGCAGCTGTCATAATACCAGCGGTTCCACCTCCTATAATTAAAACTTCATAATGATTTGTCATAGCGTTCTTTGGTTAATGTTTTATGACATAAACATAGGCGTAATTAGTTTCAAACTAGGTGACTAATGTTACGTTTTAACGAACCATATTTACATATTGCTTTGTTTTTAGCTACATGATTTACAAACAAATCAATAGTTTTGTGTAGATATAAGGTGGCTTTTAATTAACAACGATCGTCTTCACCCATTGACGACCATCAGTAGAGGTGATTTTTACGATATAATATCCAGCGTCGACGGAGTCTAGGTTAACAGAAGTTTTTGCATTGAACTTTGTTTCAAACACTACCTTACCATGGGAAGTTAATACCTGCACGCTTTTATCAGTGTGGTCATCCATTATGATATTGAACTGATCTGAAGTAGGATTGGGGAAAACATTTAATTTGACAGTTGATTCCTGTTTTTGAACGGAAGTATAGTTAGGGTCGTAAAGCACTGTCCCAACCTCGTTTATAATCCAGTTGTTTGGGTCAATTTCAGCTGTTGTGCCAGTCGCTCCAAAGTCGGGAATAACAACATAATCATTGTTTCCAACGATATCGACTCTAATTGTGGTGTCTGGAAGATTTAATCGTTCAAATTTAATTTCAAGAGGATTCGTAAAAGTAGGAGTATCACCTAGATTCCAATGGCTTATATTGAAGTACAAATCCTCACCAATTGAATTCCATCTTAAAGAATACTTTGGATAACCTTCTCCGAAATACCATTGGTCAAATGCATCATCAAAGTCGATCGATGAAACTGCTTCAAGGTGATTTTTAATATCAAGACCTACTGCTACACTGTCTTTAAATTCATCTTGAAAGTTTCGAAGTGCTAGAAAAAATAAGGAGTCATCATTCATGATAAATCGCAATGTATGAACAAATGCAGCCCCTTTATCATAGGTCAATCGGCCATTGAAAATTGAGTATTCACTTAGGCTGTCTGTTACCCAAATACTTCCATATGGTATTGCCATTACATCGGTGTGAATATCTTCCATTTCTGTTGCTGCTTCTGTTGGAAATAAGTTTTCTAACATTAAATATGCAGCATACGATGCGAATCCTTCATTCACCCATATGTCAGACCAGGAAGCACAAGTAACATTGTTTCCCCACCATTGGTGTCCTAATTCATGCGCTGTAAGTCCTTTGTTAAAATTCCCTTGTGTAGTCATCGTTTGATGCTCCATTCCGCCTTCAAGAGGAGCTAAGCAATGTCCGTATTTTTCATCATCGAAAGGATAAGGCCCAAATAATTCAGCAAATAGCTCCATCATATCAACTGTTAGGTCTATTTCGCCTAAATAGGAGGGGAAGGATGACGGGTTGTCATAGATGTAATTTTGTATTAATACAGGATTTACAGACCCTACTGGATTTGCAAATATATTGTATTCGTAGTATTCAGCTACAGCAACCGAAATTAGATAATAAGCAATTGGATGTCTATGAAACCACTCATACCGTGAAGTTCCGTCCCCTAAGTCAACCACATTTTCTAGCAATCCATTCGAACCTGCTTTACATGTATTGGGAACCGTAATTTTAACGGAAACACTATCTGCTTTATCTCGCAAATCTTGTTTACATGGAAACCATTCATAGGCTGAAAACGGTTCAGATAAAGACCAAGTTACTTTGTGGCCCCCTGCAGAGGTGGCATTTGACATTCCAGAACCACCAAATTGAACCTGTGAGGTGAAGGGTGGAGTACCTGCATAATCAATTGCTATAACAAATTGATCTCCCGTGTTAAGGTTTACGGGTATTTTGAGTAAGGATACGTCATGGACAAAAACACTAGAAGTACCGTCAATACGAACATCAGAAATGTTTAGTCCACTATAGAGTTCCAAAATAACTGTATCCAGATTTTCTTTTACTTTTCCATGAATTTTCACTGTTCCATCTATTTCTGTAGAAAGGTTATCCATTGTTAAATCTAATGCGTAAAAATGAACATCATAGAGCTTGGATTTGGCAATTTGCTGTAGATTTAAATTTGGACTTTTTAATTGTGAGTGCGTAAAAGCAGTTCTTTTTGCACAATGAATTCTGTCTTCTTGGGCGTGTGTTAAAAAGCAAGAAAGTATAAAAATAGGGAATAGTAAATAGCGCATATTGATTGGTTCTTAAATTATAGAGTAAAATTATAGTATTTTAGAGTAGATATTCTAAATCTCAAAAGGTGTTTTAAGGAATTATAAACAGGTCTAGCATTAAAACGCTTGATTTTTAGAATTAGGCATGATGAGCAGTAAAGCAGTAAATTCTCATTAATAGAATTATTTACTCTTTGTCTTTATTGCTAAATAACCCTTTAAACTTTTCCCAGAAGTCTTTTTCATTTTGTTCTTTCGAAATATCGTTAAGACTTATTGTGTTGTCTATTTCAGCCTCATATGCTTTAATAAAAGCGTTTCTGAAAATATTGATAATTGTGGCGCCTATTTCGACTTTTGGATCATCTATATTACCAGATATAGGAATTTTAGTACCTGACTTGTCGTGACGAATATTCTTTGTGATATTAAATGCTAAACCAACAAATGCTTGCCAAAAACCATTAAGAGCAGGGGGGTCTTCTTTAAAATTAAGTACTTTTACTTCCTTTAAAATAGGTTTAACATAACCTTTTGCTTCTCCGTCCAACATTGCAAATTCAGATGCCACTGCGAAATTACCTTTTTCGAAATCGAAATTCGCGTAAGCTTCAGTGAAAGCATTTAACTCAGTTAAATCTACATCCTTTATATTGATGTCTAAATCCAGATCAGGTAAATCTTTTAAAATGTTTAAACCACCAGCTATGTGCAGATTCCCTTTGTTTAATACTTTTGAGGTGAGCAATAATTGAGACGGCAATGCTTCCTTAATGTCCGTTGAATTAGTCAAGTTTTCAACTTTTAATTGAAGTTGGGTTAGTTTTAAATTAACTGGCGGATCTGAAACCATGTTTTCAAATTCAATTTGACCATTGTTGATGACAAAACGGTTTATTTTTAAAGGAATAAAATCTATAATGGGCTCAACCCAAGAAGCATCACCTGCTTGTTCTTCCTCTTCTGAATTTCCATCTGCGAAATAAAGTTCAAGTTGATCTAAAATGACTTCGCTTACAATCGACCCATAGAATATTGCTCTCCATTCTACAGATATATCAGCATTTTTACAGTAAACAAAAGGTTTGGTAACCGCATTTTCAGTAATTTTTATTTCAAAGTCCTGTAAAACCATCGCTCCTCTGAACAAAGCTAAATCTAAATCCCCCAAAGTACATTGATAACCTTCAACCTCATTTACCGCAGCGACCAATCTATCTTTTAAAAAGTAAGGAAGCCAAACTCTAACACCAATTAAAATTAGAATAAACACCAGAAATACTGTTCTTCGTCTTCTTTTCTTTTTACTTTTTGGAATTAAAATTTCTATTAAGCTTTTCATAGTGTTTGTTTCTGGTTTGATAAATACTTTATGCTAAAAATAAGGTATAGTATTTTACATAGCTATTGATCACCACTTTTGATGATTTGAACAGCTTCTTTTAAATATATGGAGTTTTAGGGGGTTAACAAATGTCAAGATTAGATTTAACACTTTTTACAGCTTTTGAAATTATGTATAAGCTTCATCTTATCAGGGCAATATAGACTTGTACTGATTTATGTATTCAGCTTATATTGGGAATAGAGGTTCAAGTTTAGCTTAGTTGTATATGAATCTCTATATTTGTGTAAAAATTATAATATATGAAAAAGACATTGTTTTTATTGAGTGGCTTAATGATTGGTTTAGCAACTACAGCACAAGTTAAGACCCCTCAATTAAGTCCTGCAGCAGAGATTGAACAAACTGTTGGATTGACAGAATTTGAGGTTGAGTACGCTCGACCTTCGTTAAGAGGAAGAGACCTACACAAAGAGATTCTTCCTTATGGAGAAGCTTGGCGATTTGGAGCGAATAAAAATTCTACCCTATCTTTTAATACAGCCATTAACTTTGGTGGTGTTGATGTAAAGCCTGGGAAATATGCAATGTATGCTGTACCAGGAGAAGGTGAATGGAAGATTACATTGTACAATGAAACAAGTAACTGGGGACTTCCTAGGAAATGGGAGGATTCAAAAGTTGTAGCTGAAGTTAAGGTTCCTGTTCAAAAGAATGAAAAATCCGTTGAAACATTTACTATTTCTTTTGCTAATTTAAACATCAATCATTTTGATTTGGTGGTTGAGTGGGAACATACAGTTTTACCGATTAAGGTGAAATTACCTACTAAAGAATTGACTATCGCTTCCATTAAGAAAGGGATGAAGGGAAAGCCAACAGAGCGCGAGTTTTACGATGCAGCAAGTTATTACGTAAGTGAAAACATCGAGTTGGATGATGCATTAATTTATGTAAATAAAGCCATTGAAATGAACGGTGATGCTCCATTTTATTACATCCATAAGAAAGCGAATATTCTTAAAGCGTTAGGGAAAAACAAAGAAGCAATTGATGCTGCTAAGTTGTCTCTGGAGAAGTCTAAAAAGGCTGGGAACAATGACTATGTTAGAATGAACGAAGCATTGATTAAAGAATTGAGCAAGTAATTCTTCTTTTATAAAATTGAACGGGTGCCTTTTTTGAAGGGGCCCGTTTTTTTTGTTTTTATGGATTATTATACCTTACCTGACTCCTTTGTTTTTGTTGTCATGAAAACTGAAACTAATCGTCACTTTATAATTTCTTAGATCGTCATGTAATCCCTGTTTTACAGTAGGGAACATGAAAAGAAAGATTGGGTCAATCGGTTAAATCTCTTCAGGGAAGGCGGTTTTGTATTCAGTATATCGAATAAATATTGAACGGACGTAATTGTAGGTTTCAGAACCTCTCATGTAGCCATAATAGGCCACAGGGTCATGGTAGTATTTAGGCTCAGATAGTTTCTTGATAAAAACCTCTACGTTGTCATCCCAAACCAATGGGTCTTTTCCATATTTCTTAGCCAATCTTTGAGCATCTAATACGTGCCCAAGTCCTGCGTTATACGTCGCAAATGTGAATTTAATACGTTGTATAGAATCAGGTATAGATTTCCAGTCTCTAAAATTCCTGACGATTTTTCTAATTCCTCCATCAATTTGAACAGCAGGAGGGGAGTCAGGATAAACACCATAAGTTGGACCTACAGTAGGCATAAATTGCATCAAGCCATAAGCTCCTGCCCAAGATTCTTGGTTTAACTGAAATTTTGATTCTTGATAAATAAGGGCAGAGATTAACCTCCAGTCCCAACCATATTTTCCTGCCACACTTTTTACAATATCGTCATAGGGCGAAATCTTAGAACCTTTAATTGAAGAGTATTCACTTTTAGCTCTTGTCGAATACATCGAAATATTGAGGTATTTGTGTTTAATGTAATTAAACGTAGAGGTTTTCATGAAATCATCTAGCCATGCATCAAGTCTTTTTCTCAACAGTGGACTTTGTTTTCTGACACCAAAAGCAATTTTTTGCTTTACACTAATTTCCAATTCAGTGTCAATATTTTCATAGTAGCGTTTATTCATCATCGCTACATTTTCATCTACCACTGTATAATCAATGAAACCTTTGTCGACCATCTCAATGGCATCTTCAGGAATAACATTTCCATCAAGTGGCATAAGTACAATCGTATCTCCTAATTCATTTTGAAGATTGATTAAGCGATCGTAATAGCTTGAATTTTTCCAAACATGAATAGTCTTTCGTGAGAGTTGAGCAGGGTCACGAATTAATTCTTTTTCCCAATCTTTTTTTCTCCTTGATTTCCAGTCTGATGGTTTTCTTTGCACCAAGACTTGAGAGGTCCTCATGATGGGTTGAGAAAAATCCACATGACTTCTTCTGTCTTTGGTTACTGTGAAATTACAAGCTATGATGTCTCCTTCTCCATTGTTTAGCTTAGTGATCATGCTGTCAAGATCCTTGACCACTTTGATTTCTAACTTAACACCAATTTCTTTGGCAAATTGATTTAGAATTTCATATTCCAAACCCATTTTCTGACCTCGATAAATAAAGTAGCTTGTTGCACTGTTTTCTGCAAGAACTGTCAGTTTGTTGTTTTTTAGAATTTCTCCTAAATCATCTTGTTCTTTGACCATCACTTTACCAACTACTCCCTTGTCTTTCTCTTTGCGAGTTGAATTCTGACAAGCGAAGGTACAGCACAGCAGGATGCATGAAAGCATCACAGTTGGCGAAAGAAGTTTGAATTTGTTGGTCAAAGTAATAATTTGTTTTTTTAAATATAGTAAAAAAAATAATATATACCGATTCTATTTTCTAATTGTAGGAATAGGGCACAGCTTATAAAGCAGGAGCATTAATTTTAAATTTTTTTATTGCATCTGTCATGTAGTCATCAAAAGTTGCACTAATTTCTTTTTCATGTTGATGAAAAACAGCTACAGCTTCGAATAAGTTATTGGGGAAGGATAATCTTTTTGAAAGACCAGTTGAAGCGAACGCTAATCCTTCTATTTCAACATATCTTTTTATGATGTTTTTTTCATTTATTATGCGCAATAGATGAATAAAAGATTGAGGATAAGCAAACCCTTTTTCTTTGTAAGTGAGGTGATTTGGATTTAAAGCATAGCTTAAAAAAGAGTCAATATAATCAAACAGGTTTTTATTGTGATAAAATTTCCATTGCTTGGCCAACAGATGATCAAAGTAAAGGTCTATGGCTATACCTGCAATCTTAGGAAGATCTTTATAGAGCATCAGCCTTAATTCTGTAACCTTAGGGTGGTGATCTACATAATCATCAATCTGACGGTGTAATAAAACCCCCCTTTGAACGTCCTCTGGTAAATAAGTATAGTCCTTTCCTTTAACGAAATCACCGAATAAGTTCGCTAACATAAGCGAAGGTTCGTCTTTAGAAAAGAACAAGTGGCCTAGATAATTCAATGGCTTAGTAAATATATCTTCCTTTTTTGTTTAACATAAGGTCATAAACAAACGCTACTTCAAAACCACCAATGCTTTTCGATGCAGGTAGCATAGAGTTAATATTTGAATCATATGAAGCAGCAACAGTCATCCCTTTAAAGGAGAATTGAAAATTAACCACTATGGCATCTCTTAACCTGTGGTAAACTCCAAAAGAAAAAATCGTTGGTGTATAAAACAGAGTTCGAAGTGAAGGTTCTTGCAGGTAAAAATCAAAATTAGAACCAAAAAGAATATTTTGATTAGGTCCTTGGAACATGGCCAAAATCTGTGGTGATATTCCAAAAGTACTCAATTCAAATTTGTGTCTCATACCAAATTGACCTGTATAACGCATATACATTTTGTCTTGCATATTGAAACTGATTTCTGGTTGTAAAATATGATTTGCGGATACACCAAAATAAATCTTGTTTGTATTTGTAGATTGAAACTTGTAAAAAAGTCCAGCGCCTAAATCAAAATTAGCTGCAGATGAATTGGCTACACCAGGTGCAATAGTTTGGTCAAATTCATAACCATTCCATTGACTTTCCCACGTTAAGTTACCACTTCCTAAAGTACGTTGATACATTCCCGGGGAAACACCTAAAGAAAGTGAATTACGTTCATTCATGTAAATATGATAGGCAATAGGTACAGCAATGTTGTTTACCATATATCTTCCATCACCGCTCATGTCATTGATTACAGAAGCACCCACTCCAAAATACCCTTTTTTACGTGTGCTAGTAGAATTAAACAATTTAATTTCACCAGATGCAGAGATGGTTTGAAAAGGCTTGTCAGATACAGTGAAGTATTGATACCTAAAATTAGCAAAGACTTTAATGTCATTGTCATTTGTACCCACTGCAGCTGGATTATGTTGCATATTATTCAATGAAAACATGCTGAAGTTTTTCCCTTGTTGAGCTGAAGCAACAAAGCAAAAGAATAATGCGATTGATAATAGTATTGGTTTCATTTTCATCTTATTTTACTAGTGTTATGTTCCCCGATTTTGTTCCGTTTGTCCCGTCGATTAGACTATATTCTAAGGTGTAAACGAAAACGCCTTGATTCAATTCTTCTCCGTTCATTGTTCCATCCCAACCTTCTTCAATATCAGTTGATGAGAAAACAAGTTGACCATATCGGTTGAATATTCTAAAATCGATACTTGTAATTCCTATTCCTAAAACATGTACGAAATCATTCGATCCATCACCATTGGGAGAGAATGCACTTGGAACTTCGACAATTTCTTCAAAATTTACCATGACAAGCACGGTATCTCTACCAATACATCCATTGGCCCCAATTAAAGAAGGGTAATATGTTGTCGTAATTAAAGGGGTAGCAGTAACTTCAAGACAAGTTGGACAATCAACCGTCTCTTCAGGGTCCCAGAACAATATTCCAGGATCAATTGGTTCGGCAAGTAAAACAGCGGCACCACCAATATCAATTAATGTATCACCATATCCATTGATTTCTGGTAAATCCATTACAGTAACTGAGTTAATAATTTGGTCGGTACCAGAACCATTGGTCACCGTTAAGGTAACGTCAAATACACCTACACTATCGAAGCAAATGTTTGTGGGGTTTTGTGCAGTTGATGTTGAAGGCTCTGCACCTTGGAAAGACCAAGACCATGAGGTGGGATCTCCAGTGGATAAATCAGTAAATGAAATACAATCACCTTTACAAACCACCATAGTATCAACTGAAAACGCAGCCGTTGGACCACCTGTGCATGTGCTCACCATAATTTGGTAGGTTACATTGTCTGTTCCGTTATCATCAGTGATAGAAAGAGTAACATCATAGGTTCCAGCAGTAGGATAACAAATGTTGGTTGGATTTTGGTCTGTAGAAGTTGGAGTAGTGGCCCCATTAAAAGTCCAATTCCATGCAGAAATATTTGTCCCTACAGAGGCGTCATTAAAATTAATGCAATCATTTACACAAATGTTAAAACTTGGGGTAGTAAAGTCTGCCGTGGTTGTTCCCGCAACAGCATTCGAATATAACCTTAAATCATTTACTGCAAATGAAGGGTCAGTTCCTGTGGCATTGTTGTCGTTTCTCCAATTAAAAGCAAATCTTAGGTCAGCTTGATTTTCAGCACCAACAGGAAGTAGTACTGATTCTTCTTTCCATTCTCCTTGTCCGGTACCACAAACGTTTCCTGGAGTTTGTGACCAAATAGAAGTCCAACTTGTCCCACCGTCCACACTGTATTCTAATTCAGCATAGTCAGCATTTGCTTCACCTACACCGATCCAATCAAAAACCAATTCGAGTTGTGTTTCTCCGGTAGTAACAACAGGCGCAACAAGTGCTGCACGGATATTGGTTTCTGCAGGTTGTCCAAACATTCCGTCATCACCAGCGAAATATATAGCCCCAGTTCCCGGGCACGTGACTCCTTGACAAGTAACATGTAGTGTTTTGTTCCCATTACTCGCCATACCACATCCAGGAGGTGTTACTCCACCTTCAGCATCTGAAATTTCCCAGATGTTTGCATTAATATCATTGTTTCCTGTTTGTAGGGTTAGATCCCAATTCGCAGCCGTAGCTTCAAAGTCATCACTCCACAATAAGGATTGACCGTAGCCGATTGAATAGATCAGGATAGATATAAGAAGTAGTGTATATTTCATAACTTAATTTCGTTTTATGATTTGCAGTAATACATCAAAATTAATCAAAATTACTTCAAGTCAAGAAGAAAAAATGATTTCTTTAAACAATAGTTATTAGATCAATTCCTAAATCGATGATTTTCATCAATTCTACTTGATAATTGATAGGCAAAATCTATTTTTGTTGAAAATAAAATGAGTTCTATGTTAGGATTAAAGTTACCAACAGACCCAAGATGGGTTGATATTGTTGAGAAAAATATTGAAGAGATATTAACGGATCACGCCTATTGCGAACAAAAAGCAGCAACCAATGCAATTACTGTTATTGTAAACTTTCCCGAGTATCCAGATGTGGTGGAGGCTATGGCTGAATTAGTTAAGGAAGAGATCGAACATTTTCAAATGGTCCATAATGAGCTCTTAAAAAGAGGGTACCAATTAGGAAGAGAACGCAAAGACGAATACATTCATGATTTGTTGGCATTCCTGAAAAAAGGAGGGAGTAGGGAACAACAGTTTGTAGAGAAAATGCTGTTTGGAGCCATGGTTGAAGCCCGTAGTTGTGAGCGATTCAGGTTGCTTTCTGAGAATATATCTGATCCAGAGCTGCGTGTTTTTTACCGAGAATTGATGGAAAGTGAAGCGCGTCACTATGTGATGTTCCTCAATTTTGCCAAGAAGCATGCAACTACAATTGATGTTGATCAAAGATGGAAAGATTTCCTACAATATGAAGCTACGCTGATGGATAAATATGGAAAGAAAGAAACCATTCACGGGTAAATTTCCATTGCTTACATTTATAATTCACTACTTTAATTATATTTACAATTTACAAATCAAAGGAGAAACCTCGAAAGAATGAGAAATATCAATATAAAACAACTGTTCAAAAAGAATTGGATTCATTTTTTAGCAATTGCATTATTTATCGTTACAACTTTAATCTATTTCCAACCCCAATTTTCTGGATACAGCCTAAAACAACACGATATTGAGCAGTTTAAAGGAATGTCTAATGAAATCAATCACTTTAGAGAAGTGAATGAGGAAGAACCTTTATGGACAAACTCAATGTTTGGAGGAATGCCTACCTACCAAATTTCGACAAAATATGATGGAAATCTGTTGAGAAATGTATACAAAGGCTTCCAACTTTGGATGAGCTCTCCAGCAGGAATGTTCTTTGCCTACTTACTTGGGTTTTATATCATGTTATTGTGCATGAAAGTCAATCCTAAAGTAGCCATTTTAGGAGCTTTTGCCTTTGCTTTCTCTTCTTATTATATCATTATTCTTCAAGCAGGACACAACACTAAAGCTGCTGCAATAGGACTTGCACCCCCTGTAATAGGAGCCTTTTATATGGCCTATCGTCACCAATTGAAATGGGGACTGCTGCTTTCGGCTTTGTTTATGACATTAGAACTGATTGCCAATCATGTCCAGGTGACCTATTATATGGGAATCGTTCTTGTTTTTCTCGGAATAGGTGAATTTATTCGATACATAAAAGAAAAGCAATTGATGCGATTCTTAAAAGTGACAGGAGGACTTTTGGTGGCCTATTTATTTGCTTTAGGAATGAACTATGGAAACTTAGCCTTAACCAATGATTATTCAAAGTACACCATACGAGGAGGAAATGACATTACTATTGGAGTAGACGGAACATCAACTGAAAATATTGCAACTTCAGGGTTAGATAAAGATTATATTACCCAATGGAGTTATGGAATTAAAGAGTCAATGACTTTACTTTCTCCAAATATTCATGGAGGAGCAAGTAGTGCGCTTGGAAATAGTCAATTTTCTGATTTATTGAGAACACCGGAAATGCGCTCTAAGGCGACTTTAGTTGCTCAAAACAATATTTATTGGGGAGATCAGCCTTTTGTTTCTGGACCTGTTTATCTAGGAATCATTGTGTTTTTCCTTGCTATATTAGGAATGATTTATCTTCGAGGTACGATGAAATGGGCCCTTTTTAGTGCAACAATTTTAGCCTTAATGCTCTCTTGGGGAAAAAACTTTATGGGACTTACAGACTTCTTTATTGAGCATGTTCCTTTCTACAATAAATTTAGGGCCGTTACCATTGTACTTGCTGTCGTGGAGCTTACCGTTCCTTTGGTCGCTGTCCTTTTCTTGAATCGTTTGTTTAAACAAAGAGAGGAAATTAAAAAGAACATCAAACCATTTTATATTGCCTCAGGAGTAACCTTAGGATTGCTTGTTCTATTGACATTTACTGGATTAGGCGACGGTTATTTATCGCAACAAGAAAGTGAAGTGGTGTATGGATATGAAGATCAAGTTAGGGCGCAATTGGCCAACGAAGATCCACAGCTATTAATGGAAAACGGGATAGACATTAATAATCCGCAACAAGTTCAACAAATCGTTGATCAACAAATGAAACGAGTAAACGATCAGTTTGATGCGCTTGTGGATGTTAGAAAATCAATTTATCAGTCCAGTATGTTGCGTTCAATTTTGTTCTTAATTGTCGGGATATTGTTGGTTTGGTTGTACTTGATGAAGCCTGTCCGTAAGGAATATATTCTTGGAGGGTTGTTTGTTTTTATTCTTATTGATTTGGTTTCTGTCGACATCAATTACCTTAATAACAAGAAATCTGATGGACGTAACTATGATTATTGGGCTGAAAATGCAAAGAACGACTTTCCTGTTGCTGCAACACAAGCTGATAAGAAAATTCTTGAATTGGAAACCAAAAATAATCCAGAATTGAAAAAGTTGGTGGATAATGTTAAGGTGAATAGTGGAAACGAAAGAGGACGTGTGAATCCAGATGAATTGTGGTTGAAAAAACTTCAAACACTTGGTGCAGCAACAAATTACCGTGTCTATGAACCTGCTATTGGATTTAATAGTTCGAGAGCTTCCTACTTTCATAAAGCCATTAATGGATATCATGGAGCGAAGTTAAGACGTATTCAGAATGTTAAAGATTTCCATATTAATTACAATAATATGGCCGTTTTCAATATGTTGAATGTGAAATATTTTATTCAAGGAAATGAAGCCAGAACTAATCCCGGAGCTTTAGGAAATGCGTGGTTAGTGAAAGAAGTGAATGTTCAAGCTTCACCGAATATGGAGATCCTTTCATTAGGAAACTTGTTTTTGATAGAAAATAAATCACAAAACCAGTTGTTGGTCAACAATTCAGAAAAGAAAACAGATACCATTACTGGAAGAGAGCAAATTGTGTTGCTAGCAGGTGATTCAATTAGTTTAGACTTGATGCCAGTAATTAGGTCAGGCATGAATTCAAGTTTTGTGCAGGATGTGAACGGACAAACCAATTGGATACCAAATGCTGAATTAGCAAAAGACACATTGGGGAGTTTTACTACTCTTGTAAGTGTGCAATCGATTCATAATTTTGACCCTAAAAATGAAGTTATAGTAGGAGAAGCGGTAGCAAATAACTTGTCTTCGTTAACCTATAGTGGAGAAGGAAGCATTGAAATGACTTCTTATGCGCCTAATGCATTGAGTTATCAGGTAAACGTTGAAGAGCAACAATTTGCAGTGTTCTCAGAGGTTTATTATCCAGAGGGATGGAATGCCTACATAGATGGGGAATTGGTTGATATTGAAAGGGTCAACTACTTGCTCAGAGGAATTGAACTTCCTGCAGGGAATTACACTTTAGAAATGCGATTTGAAGTGCCTAAATTTAAAACAGCAAACAATATTGCATTAGCAGGATCGATTCTATTGTTCATTTTAATAGGAGGATTTTTCTTTAAGGATTTCTTGATGAAAAAAGAAGATGAAGTTGCTACTGAATAAAACAATCATATAATGAACAGACCAATTGGGGTATTAAGCATACTTGGATTATTAAGTATTATTGTTTTGGCTTTGCTAATGTTCACAGGGGTGATTAACTTCGTGAATAACTTTAAGTATTTAGTGCTTTTATCCTCTGTGTTTTTGACCCTCTTTTCGCTGGGTTGGTTTGTTCATCATCAAGAGCTTTCTCGATTATTATTTGTTTTGGTTTTCATATTATTGGCCATTCCTTTGATCTTTCCGATTATGGGCCTAATAGAACCTGATTTGTTATTGGAATTATGGAAAGTATTTGTTGGAGGAAGTATCTTTCAGATAGGAACAGGAATTTTTACGATTTTAGGTGGATTTATAAAAAAAGGATTAAACCAATCACAAAAAATATTGAGCCTCCTTAATTATGCTGTTTTTCTTTTCTTGTCAAGTGTTTTGATACTGAATATCGAATCGTTAATGAATGTACGTGTTTTCGTTATTGTAGGAGGGATTGCTTCTTTATTAAGCGTTCTACTTGTCATTACCCGTAAACCCACAATTAGTCTTTAAAATAAGTTCCAAATCCGGCGATACGTTGTTTCCAATAAGAAGATTGATAAATATCAACAATTGAAATTCCGACACTTGTACTGGCATGAATCATTTGAACACTGTTGTTGTTGGTTGAATAAACAATACCTACGTGTGAAATCCCTGAACCATTGTCGAAAAAGACAAAATCGCCAGGTTGAACATTTTTACGTTTGACTTTAATTGCATTTTTGTATTGGTCAGCAGCACGACGACTTAATTTTTTATCCGTCCCTTTCTCTGTAACATAGCAAGTAAAACCGCTGCAATCAAATCCTTTGGGAGTATTCCCTGCCCATTTATAGGGTACGCCTAGCAAATCGTTTGACAGCTCAAGAATTTTGGCTCTTTGCTTTGAGATTGAAACCACTTCTTCAACGACAACATCAACTTCAGGTACAACATGGTCTTCTTTCATTTCAGCAACATCGGGGACGTCTGTGAAAATTGTTTCCACAATATCTTCAATTAAAGCAAACGTTTGACGGTCATCATCTAGGCTTAGTTCGTTCATCCATTGACTCAGGTCGCTTTTCAGGATGCTTAATTCATATTGATGGGCACGCAAGATTTCTCGACCTTCGTGCGTTTGTTTTAATTCTTTAAAGGTTTGCTGCGCTTCTTCAATAGCATATTTATTTCTTCTTCTCCATTTATCATCCTGTGCCAATTGGAGTTTAGAAAGGGCCAAATAATAGCGAGGAACAAATGAAAAGTCATAAACAGGATTGTCCAACAAACGGTTCGCTTTTCTGTAAACACTTTTATATTGTTTCTGATCATAGCGCATTTCGAGTTGATCAAATTCTAAAATTTGAGCATAACTAGAAAGTTGAAATGAAAGAAGTAATAAAGAAATGAGTAA
The DNA here is from genome assembly GCF_048268645.1 of Brumimicrobium sp. Lineage (NCBI taxonomy): Bacteria > Pseudomonadati > Bacteroidota > Flavobacteriia > Flavobacteriales > Crocinitomicaceae > Brumimicrobium > Brumimicrobium sp. The sequence continues at coordinate 78,135 of NZ_JBLWVE010000016.1, forward strand.
TATCCGCATGATACGAGTTTAATTATACCTACAAAACTAAGCTAAATGTCTTGTGTTTTGAACCTGATAGCGCACAATAGGATTAACAATTGTATGTTTAAAAGGTTGAAAATAAAAACAAATCTTTAACTTAAGCGTTTAAAATAATGATGAACTACTATTTTTGGAGTTAGATTTGATAGTAGTCAAACAAATTATAAAACCATGAACAAAATATTATTTGCAATAACCACACTATTTCTAACCGGAATAAGCTTTTCGCAACAAGAAGATCCAAACATGATGAGGATGTATGAAGTCTACACCTATATCGATCGTATGTATGTGGATGATGTTCCGAATAAAGAAATTTCAGAAGCGGCCATTATTTCGATGCTTGAAAAATTAGACCCTCATTCAACTTATATTCCTGCCGAAGAAGTAGAGCAAGCCAATGAAAGAATCAACGGTAGTTTTGTGGGGGTTGGAATTCGTTTCAATATTCTAAAAGATACGCTTTTGGTTGTTAACCCAATTCCTGGAGGACCTTCAGAAAAACTTGGTGTTCGTGCAGGTGACAAAATCATTAAAGTAGATGACGAATTAGTCGCAGGAGTAGGTCTCAAAAATTCAGGTGTAAGAGAGCGTTTGCTTGGAGAAAAAGGATCTAAAGTGAAAATTACGATACTCAGAGGTAAAGAAGAAACCATTGAATACACGATTACCCGCGATAACATCCCTGTTCATTCTGTCGTAAGTGCTTATATGGTAGATGATAGAGTAGGATATATAAAATTGACCAATTTTTCGAGAACGACACAAGAAGAAGTAAATTCAGCAATTAAGACTTTGAAAAAAGCTGGAATGAAAGATTTGATTTTTGACTTACAAGGAAATGGTGGTGGACTATTATATGCTGCGAAGTACGTGGCAGATGAATTTTTATCTGATGATAAATTAATCGTTTATTCTGAAGGAAGAAGTCAACCGAGAAGTGTTTTAGTGGCTGATAAAAAAGGAGACTTTGAAAAAGGAAGATTGGTTATGTTGATTGATGAAAGTTCAGCATCAGCAAGTGAAATTTTATCTGGAGCAATTCAAGACTGGGATAGAGGGCTAGTTGTAGGAAGACGCTCTTTTGGAAAAGGATTGGTTCAACGTCCAATTGAACTTTCAGATGGAGCACAATTAAGATTAACCATAGCAAGATATTACACACCAAGCGGACGTTTTATTCAAAAACCATATGAGGACAAGCAAGCCTATAGAAACGACTATATGGAAAGATACCTTCATGGAGAAATGATGCACCGAGACAGCATCAATTTACCGGATTCGTTAATTCATAAAACATTGATGAAAGATCGTGATGTATATGGAGGAGGAGGAATTATGCCTGATGTCTTTGTTCCTTTAGATACCCTGGAATATTCTGATTTTTATAGGGATTTAAGCCGTTCTGGAGTCATCAATACTTTTACATTAGAATATGCAAACAAGAACAGAAAAGCCATTAAAAACAAACATAAGAATATCACATCATTCAAAAATAATTTTGAAGTTGACCAGGAGTTTTTAGATGAGTTTTTCGACTATGCAGTAGAACAAGACAGTAGTTTGACTTTTGTACAAGAAGATTTTGATATTAGTGGTGATTTATTGAAAATAAGATTAAAAGCCATGGTTGCTCAAAACTTGTGGGATTATGAAGCTTTCTATCAGATCTTTAATGTAAAGAATGAAATCTTTATGGAAGCCTATAAAACACTGAAAAGTGGAACTTATGAAAAAATGAATTTGATGGAAAACTAATAGGTATTTTACATTTTATATATTTGTAGTACAATAAACAAAGAATGGTATTATTATGAAAAAAATGATTTGGGTATTTTCGATTGCAATGTTAACATTTTCATGTACAAATGATGGCGGAGTAGATTCGAATATTGAAGTGAAAGACGGTGCAAAACGTTCTAAACTTTCTGCAGGTTCACAATCGGCTGAAGAATTACAAAAGGCGGCAGAGGAAAGAAGAAAGCAACAAGAAGAAGCAGAAAAGGAAAGGTTAGCCAACCAAACTACAATGGAAATTTTGCCAAACGTTCATGATTTTGGGAATATTCCAAAGGAAACCTCAGTTTCTACTGTATTTAAAATTAAGAATACTGGAGACAAGCCGTTAATCATTAACGATGCTAAGGCTTCATGTGGATGTACAGTTCCACGTAAACCAGAGGAGCCAATTATGCCAGGGGAAGAAGGCGAGTTAGAAGTGACTTTCAAATCAAACCCAGGTCAAGAAGGTTCTCCAATGAATAAGAACGTAACAGTTACAGCTAACATTCCAGGTTCACAAAAAATAGTGACCATTAAAGGAGTTGTGAGTAAATAACATTGCGATAACAATACAGAAAAAAGGAGACCGTAATTGGTCTCCTTTTTTTATGAGAGTGATTTTGAATCTTAGTTGACCTTTTTTCGAATGAAGAAAGTGAAGTTATAACTCCAGAAGTGTTTTATTAGATTTCTCCATATCTAAAATCTTCAACTTTAAATATGATCGAAATGACATACGTATAGGATTTAGTTAGTGAAAAAGGAAGAAAAGCAAAGCTTTTCTTCCTTTTTCAACACGCCTACCTGACAGTTGTCATTTCGATGGAGTTCCATTCCAAAAGCTTGGAATGGAATGACGAGAAATCTCTATATGTTCCTTAACGCCTAATTCTATTGACCTTGATTAGAATTTTACCGTACTTTTAGTTTGATTCGATAACATTCTTTCTTTTCGAATGAAGAAAGTGAAGTTATAACTCCAGAAGTGTTTTTTTCCGCCTCAAGTGTTAAACAATGTCGCCATTCCATTCAAGAATACCACCAATGAGATTATAGGTTTCTTCAAAACCTAATTCCTCCATAATCAAGCAAGCTTGACCACTTCTAGCTCCACTGCGACAATAGATGAAGTACGGAACATTTTTATCTAACTTCTCAACTTCTTTCAAAAAGGGCTGAGGATTCATAATATCTATGGTGATAGCATTGGGAATAATCCCTTCTTCACATTCATCAGGACGACGAACATCAAGAATCACAGCATTTTCATTTGCTTCAATTTGTGCCTTCCAATCTGCTTGGTTTAAATCTTTCATGGTAATTCTTATTGTTGAATAGACCTCAAAACTAAGACAATTCTACGCTTATTCGGTGATCTCCTCACAAGAATCTTCATCATTAGAAGAACAACAAGACATTTTCGCTTCAATTTTGGGTGCATCAGATTGATCATCGTTTGCTTTAGACATCATCATTTCCATTTTCGGACTAATGAAAGGAACTCCTAGATTCATTCCCCTTAAAATCATAAATAGACCCACCAATGAAATCAAACTCGCCAATACAAGTTTTCTGTTAAAAAAATTGATTCTCGAAAAGAAGTCTTTGAGCACACCCAAAAAGAGGAAGCCAGGTAAAGTTCCAATTCCAAAAAAGAACATGAAAAGCATAGCATTTTGAACACTACCTGTACCTAAAGCACTAGATAAAGCCACGTAAACCATTCCACAAGGAAGAAAAGCATTAATGAATCCAATGCCTAATAATTTAGTTGCACCTGCAGGTTTTCCTTTTAAGAATTTTGACATGGTACGCATCACCTTTTTGTTGATCCATGTAGATTTAAGGCCTGTTTTGTAATAGGCGCCCCAAGCGAAAAAGAGGATTAATATTCCAGAAACTATACTTAACCATTGCAAAGCTCCGAGCATAGCAGCGCTGAGTCCAATAATTCCCACAACAACTCCCATTAATGTATACCCAAGACTTCTACCAATAGAGTAGGAGGTAATGCCTCCCGCTACGGTTAACTTAGAAGCTCGGTTGAGTGGAAGTGCTATAGCAATAGGTCCGCACATTCCAATACAGTGCAGACTGGTTGCCAATCCTAAAGATAAAGAATAAAATACTATGCCGATTAAGGAATCCATAAGGTATCTCTCATTTGGTAGCTTTGATTTTGAGCTTCCCATTCAGCGGTAAGCAAATACCTGCCTTTCTTTAATTGCGAACCTTCAATAAATGCATTTTTCCCTTTGGATTCTAATATAATGTCACCGTCTTTCGTATTCGGACGATAAAGTGTAATGTCCAACAGCTTAACATCATCAGGCGTATCCAATTTGATAAACAAACCTTCTGGAGATAAGTCTAAATCTAATTTACTTTGGTTGTTCATTGCGTTTTGCTGAGCGGTAATTTCTTTTTCAAACTGAACCTCGTCTTTATAGTATTCAGGAGTAACTAAGTCAGTGCTTTTACTGATCAACACAACAGCCATATAAATAATAAACGACATAAAAGCAATCAATGCTAAGGTTATCCCTTTTCCCCAATTCATATTTTTATTTTTTTTAAATTAAAGTAACGGACCTACAAAGCTCGTTTTAACTTCTAATAATTCTTCACCATTTCCAAGAACGATGACTTTAACTTTCTTTTGACCTCGTTTAATTTCTTTAGAATTTAAGCGAATAATAAAGTTGTTTTGTATGTGCTCTTCAGGACCTAAAACAATAGGAGACTGAGTCATATTCACCTCACCATCTAGTCCTTCCTCTAACTTTAGATCAATATTATAAGTATCCTTAGACTTATTGATTAAATCAATTTCATAAATATTACTGATGATTCCATTTTCAAGTTGTTGATATGTAGAACCTCTTTTCTTTAGAATTGTTGCTTGGAAATTAGTTCTTGTGCCAATCAAAGTTCCCCAAATTACCAATAAAAGAACGAGTAGGGCAGTGTAGGATTTCATACGTTTGGTGAACTTAAACTTTTTCCCTCCTTCAATATTACTTTCAGAAGCATATCTAATTAATCCCTTCGGTAAGTTTACCGCTTCCATGATATCATCACAGGCATCAATACAAGCTGTACAATTCACACATTCTAACTGCGTACCATTTCTAATATCAATACCAGTTGGACAAACATGAACACATTGTTTACAGTCGATACAATCACCTTTTCCTGCTTCTGCTCTGTCTTCTGTTTTCTTGAATCGACCACGGTTTTCTCCACGTTTATGGTCATAAGCAACAACGATTGAGTCTTTGTCCAATAAAACCCCTTGCAATCTTCCGTACGGGCAAATCGTTGTACATACTTGCTCTCTTAAGAAGGCAAATACACCATAGAACACCAAAGAGAAAATCACCATAGCAATAAATCCACCAAGATGTTCAGAAAGCGGAGCTGTTTGAATTTCCCATAAAGCATCAGCTCCAATAATATAGGCTAAAAAGGTATTTCCAATCAGGAAGGAAACCAATAAAAAGATACTGTGTTTGGCCACCTTTTTGAAGATTTTCTCTCTGTTCCAAGGTTGTTTGTTTAATTTTTTTTGGTGGGTCCAATCTCCTTCAATCCAATATTCAATTTTACGGAATACAAATTCCATAAAAATAGTTTGGGGACAGACCCAACCACAGAAAACACGTCCAAATACAACGGTAAACAAGATGATAAAGACCATCATTAAGATCATCGTAAACGCAAATATGTACAAGTCTTGAGGCCAAAAAACTTGTCCAAACAAAACAAATTTACGTTCGAGTATTCCCAATAATATTAATTGCTGTCCTCCTACCTTGATGTGTGGTGCAATAAATAAAAAAGCGATTAAAAAGATGCTTAAGGCAAGTCTCCATTTATGAAAGAAACCTTTTGGTTTTTTTGGATAGACCCAGATTCTTTTACCAGTTTCATCTACTGTTGAGATAGAATCCCTAAACTCTTCTTCGTATAAATCTTCTTCTTTTAACATCTCAAACTGTTTGTTTAGGAGGCTCTAAAATGAGCTGCCTTTATAGGATAACGATACAGCATCAAGTTATTGATTCACAACTCAAGTCTGTATCGCATCTATTTTAATTCAACTTTGAATCACTCGACTTTTTCACCTTCAGGTTCTTTTCCACCATCTGCTTGACTTACTTCATCAAAGTGAAGAACGTAAGAAGCAACTTGTTGGATTTGAATCGGGTTGAAAGTTGACTCATGTGCAGGCATTCCTTTTGGTGCACCTAACTTAATTACCTTAAACACATCTTTAATGTCTCCACCATAATTCCAATAAGCATCAGTTAAGTTCGGACCGATATCACCACTACCATCTTCTTTATGACAAACAGTACAGTTGTTTTGGTACAATGCTTTACCGGCCATTAAATCAGCAGGATCTTCCATTAAAGTAGCATTCGTTTCATCCACATTCATTGCGTTTTTCTTACGGTACTCCGCAATTTCAATATTGGCTTTCTCAACAGATCTATTGTATTCAGCCTCTTGTAGGTCACCAGTTCCTAAAATATGGTAATGGAAAACATAGACTACAGAAAATATAATGGTTACCACAAAAAGAGCAACCCACCAAGGCGGCATTGGATTATCCAACTCACGGATACCATCATAGTCATGACCTAGATCAACCTTATCTTCATCTTCAATTGGAGTAGCACCAGTTAAGGCACGTGTGAAACTTGCTGCTTGTTCTTCGGCTGCTTTTTTATCTTTAGGTTTAATTAAACGTAAAGCTTTATAGAACATATTGATCATATGTAATAAAAAGGCCAAAAGAAGAATGGTAATCACAACCAAAGCATTAAGGTCTTGACTTGTCACATAAACCCATAACTCCAATTCAGCAGCGGATGGAGTAGGAGCCGTAAAGCTCAAAGCACTTACAATCTGGCTAGACCCTATAAATCCAATCACTAAAAGAGCAGTTAAGGCTTTCCCTCCTTTTTTCGATTTGTTATGAATTTCAGCAATTTTCTCTCTGTATAATTCTGAACTGATTAACGCCGTAGTACTGCGAGAAACAATGTATATTCCTAATAAGAGGATACCGATAATAAACAAAAAGAATTTAAACAGGGTTAAGTTCTTTTCATAGTTATCGACATAAACGATTGTTTCCTCCTCTGCATCTGCACTCGGAGCAACCGCTTCTTCTGCAGCAGGAGCTTCCGCTGCAGGAGCTTCGTATGTATCAGCATATTCAATAACTGCGATTGCTTCTTCCATGGTTAGATCTTGAGGAGTCATAAAAGCAGGGCTAAATTGTTCAGCCACCTTTGCACGTTCACTTTTACCAGATGCTAACAACTCTCCAGGATTGATTACCCATTCGTAAAGGTTTTCTTCTTCCCCTTCCCATTTGGCTTTAATTCCAATTAAGTTGGGTCCAGTAGCATCTTTTCCCAAAATATGACAAACAGCACATTTACTTTCGTATATCTCTTGTCCATCTTGAGCATTGGCAATCATAGCAAATCCAATTGTCAACACACTTAAAATGATTGATTTCTTTAATTTCATCATCCTTTTCATAATTATTCTTTAGTGTCGTTAGTATCTATAACTTCATCGTCTTCCAATAATGGAAGTTGACTATACATATCAGTTTCTGCTTTTGTCATTTTATACATTCTCCAAAGCATTACTACGAAGAAAATAACGAAAATGAGCAGGGCAATAATCGGGTATATTTCAATCCCTGATATTTCTGACATGTTATGTTTAATGTATCTCAACATGATTTTATTATTTCATTGAAGTTTCAAGCTCTGTTTCTTCAGCAGGAACGGCCTTAATATCTGTACCTAATCTTTGTAAGTATGCAATCAAAGCAATAATTTCCTTTCCAGCAATATCAGAAACTTGAACGTTACTGTTCTCCTTACTGATGTCTCGAATTACATTTTCAGCAATTTTATTCGCTTGCTTTTGTAGATCCGATAAAGCTTCTTTTTCATAACCTTCAGGATAAGGAACACCTAAACCACGTAGAACATTGATCTTCTTTTCGAGGTGACCGGTATACAAATCGTCTTCAGCTAACCATGGGTATGCAGGCATGATTGACCCAGGAGAGATTTGCTTTGGCATAATCATATGTGTGTAGTGCCAAGAATCACTTCTCAATCCACCTTCACGAGCTAAATCAGGACCTGTACGTTTTGATCCCCAAAGGAATGGATGGTCGTAAACGAATTCACCAGCTTTAGAATATTCTCCGTAACGTTCTGTTTCAAAACGAAGTGGACGAACCATTTGCGAGTGACAACCAACACAACCTTCACGGATGTATATGTCTCTACCTTCAACCTCAAGTGGAGTGTAAGGTTTAACTTGCGATATTTTTTCAATATTCGACTCAACAGCCATTGTAGGGATAATTTCCACTGCACCTCCAATTGCAATTACGATAAAGCTAAATACTAATAATCTAACAGGCTTACGCTCGATAACCCTGTGCCAGTGTTCACCTTTTTCTTTCTTTTTCTTTTCGATCGTCGGTGTTACTTCCACAACTTCTTCTTTCACAAAAGTTCCAGATTTAACTGTTTTTCTAATGTTATAAGCCATTAATAAAACCCCAATGATGTAAATCAATCCACCGAATGAACGCATAATGTAGAATGGTTCAAGTGCAGTAACCGTACTTAAAAAGTCAGGATAAGTAAGTGTCCCATCAGGATTAAATTCTTGCCACATCAATCCTTGGCTAAATCCAGCCCAGTACATAGGAATAGTCCAAAGTAAAATACCAAGAGTTGCAATCCAGAAGTGTGCATTGGCAAGTGATTGAGAGTAAAGTTTTACTTTGTATAGTTTAGGGAATAAGTAGTACATCATTCCGAAAATCAACATTCCGTTCCAACCTAATCCACCGACGTGAACGTGGGCTACAATCCAGTCTGTAAAGTGAGTAATAGAGTTAATATTTTTAAGAGAAAGCATTGGGCCTTCAAAAGTGGCCATACCATAAGCAGTAAGTGCTACCACGAAGAACTTCAGCACTGCGCTATCACGCACTTTGTCCCAAACTCCACGTAAAGTCAAGAGTCCATTCAACATACCTCCCCAAGATGGAGCGATCAACATGATAGAGAAAACAACTCCTAAAGACTGTGCCCAATCTGGAAGACTTGAGTATAATAAGTGGTGAGGACCAGCCCAGATGTACAAGAAAATCAATGCCCAGAAGTGGATTATCGATAGTTTGTAAGAATAAACAGGACGATTAGCTGCCTTTGGTACAAAGTAATACATTAATCCTAAGAAAGGTGTCGTTAGGAAAAATGCTACTGCGTTATGACCATACCACCATTGTACTAGTGCATCTGTAACTCCAGAATACCAGGAGTAACTTTTCATAAAGCTCACTGGAATTTCAAAAGAGTTAAATACGTGAAGTACAGCAACAGTAACAAAAGTTGCTAAGTAAAACCAGATGGCTACATAAAGGTGTTTCACACGTCTAACTAAAATGGTGGCAAACATATTCCAACCAAATACTACCCACATTATGGTAATAGCAATATCGATTGGCCATTCAAGTTCTGCGTATTCTTTAGTTGAGGTGAATCCCATTGGTAAAGTAATAACAGCAGAAACAATGATCAGTTGCCAACCCCAGAAGTTGAGGTAACTCAATTTATCACTCCACATACGTGTTTTTAATAAACGCTGAAGTGAATAATAAACCCCAGTAAAAATAGCATTCCCAACAAAGGCGAAAATCACGGCATTGGTGTGCAGTGGACGAATTCTACCAAAAGAGATGTATTTATACCCTAAATAGTCATTGAAAAAATCTGGAAAGGCCAATTGCAAAGCTGCAATTAAACCGACCAACATTCCAATAATACCCCAAGTGATTGTGGCATACGCAAAGTACTTCACAATTTTGTTATCATACCTAACCTCTACTTTTTCCATTATTCTTTATTTGGTTTTTCTTTATTTGGTTTCTTTTTAACTTCTTCGTCATCATATAATATCCGCATTCCTGGCGTAACATCATCATCGTATTGTCCTGTTTTGTTAGCCCAAATAAATGAGACTAAAAAAATAAGTGCCAACAATAAGCTTACTAAAAGCATTACGAACATTATTTCCATGGCACAAATATATAATGGATTGTGAATATTTAACAGTAATTCAAGGGTAAAAAAAATGATTTATATCAGTTCTAAACTAGAGAGGTAGAAATGGGTTTCTAAGGAATAGTGTAGAGTAGGAAGTTCGGATTGAAGCTTTAAAAAAGACATAAAAAAAAGGCGAGAAATTAATCTCACCTTTTTTAAATATAAAAAATTACTTTTTCTTATTAAGCGTTGATTTCAACAACTTCAATTTCGAAAGTTAATTCTTGACCTGCTAAAGGATGGTTACCATCAACAACGATAGCGTCATCTTTTACTTCTTTAACGATCAATTGAATTTCATTTCCATCTGGAGTTTTAGAAACAAGACCCATTCCAACTTCTGGTTTGATCTCTTGTGGTAAACGGTCCTTAGGAACTTCTTGAATTAATTCTGCACGTGGCTCTCCGTATGCTTCAGCTGAAGGTATAACTACTGTTTTTTTCTCATTAACTTTCATGTCAATTACACCATTTTCGAAACCAGGGATAAGCTGACCTTGACCAACTTGAAATTCCATTGGCTCGCGGTCGATAGAACTATCGAAAACTTCTCCGTTTGCTAATTTACCTGTGTAGTGTACTTTTACCTTGTCATTCTGTTTAACTTGACTCATAAATTTGTCTTTGTATATTAATAAATGATTAAAGCCAAATCACTTTAATCTTTTGCAAAGGTATAGCTTATGTCACGATGTCCAAAAATATAAGCCCCTTTTTTTGAAATTCATAGGTAAAACCTCTTGATTTTATGACTTTTTGGGATTTTTAATGGGGGAGTGGAGCAGTAATTCGGTCTATGAATTTGTTTATTCAGCTTGATTCAAATAATGGTTTTAGACTTTACTGTTTTTAAGAAAAGGGGTAAGTTAAACAGTGAAGGTGTTGAATTATTTGATGTAAACAACTATGTGAAATGAAAATAGAGCCCTAAAAAATAAGACTCTATTGTATATTATGTTCATAAACTTTAAATCATTAGCTTTTTCTGAAACCTCCAAAAATTAAGCTAAGCACTATTAGAGCTAGGGCTATGAAGAAAACGATTTTAGCTGCATATGCGGCGCCTGCTGCGATTCCTCCAAATCCAAAAATAGCTGCAATAATTGCGATAATAATTAATCCAATTGATAATCTAAGCATATTTAATAGTTTTAAGTGAGTATTTTAAATACAAACATGTTTTGATTGTATTTTTATTAGTTACTATTAATATATGTATAGTTCAGCGTTAACTATCAGTGTTTTAAGAAATTTTATAAATTTATTTTGAAATACTAACTAATTAAAAAAAAGGAATTAATGCGAATAAACCCTTTTTTCCCTTGTCCCATCAGAGTAAATATAAATCAGTAAAGTGTTGGGCTTGGGCTTAACCTCTCTTCCTGTCATATCGATAACTTTGAGTAATTCTTTTGTCTGATTCAATTCTTCGAAGTTTAAAGTTGCGGTGGAAGTGGTGTCTTCTTCTCCCCAAATCAACGCTACAAATTCTGGATGGTCAATGAATGGATTTCTGTTGTTTTGGTAATTATAGTAAATCACATCGTTTCTGTTGCGTTCCCAATCATCAACAGGGTCTTCGTTGTGCCATTCTAATAAATCAGTAAGTCTTGCATGTATAGGAGAAGAGGTGTTGCTTGAAGGAAGATAGTCAACAACTTCTAGATCAAGTTCACCGTTTTGACCTTCGTAACGTGTTGCCATGTAGAAAATCATTCTTGCAACATCTCCTTTTACTTCATCCCTAGGTTGCCAAAGGTGTTCGTTGTTGTCGAAGTAATTTCCCGTCGGAGTACCGTTGAGCATATGTGGAGTTGTGGCATTTCCAAACCATCTATTCCCTCGTGCTGAATTTACAGAAATGTTACTCGGTCTTAGGTGATGAACATCAGTCCCTGGACCTTGAGCTGTTCCGAAATTTCCTCTTGACTTTGCCCAAACATGTTCTCTGTTCCAACCGCTTCCATTATTGTAGGTCTGTGGCCCATTAACAGATTCACCAGTATAAATTAGAATTACGTTGTTTGGGTTGTTTGGATCTTTATCTGTTTCTTGAAGAATGTCCCAAACAGCAGAATAAGAAAACTTTGTGTGACCTTTAATGATGTTGTTTAAAGCGGTCTTTAAATTTTCACCATCTAATCCGTCAGCTGAATCATAGTAGCCTGTAGGAACTTGAGCGTAAAGAGTACCATAGCCCAAAACTGCAATAAACAATGTTGCTAAGCGTGTTGTAAATATTTTTTTCATTCTACGAAAATATTGGTTTTTCAAGAGAAATAAAACTATTGTACTTTATTCCATCTAAAATAAATGTGAAACATTGAGAACCTTCGGTTTTATTTAATCCTGTTGATTTATCAAAAAAATAGATCTTCTGAATACCATTAAGTGAAAATAAATTCAAAATATATCTACCTCTAGGGCCAGTTGTTTCATGGTACATTGAATAATATCAGTAGCTTTGTGCCGCATAATGTAGGTGGAAAATCATAAAATATAAATCAAATAATAAACAGTCCTATGATAATAAATAGAAACGCAGTTGTAATCATCCCTAAACAAGCTTTTTTTGATTGGGCGAACATGGTTTTCCCAGACGATCCAACAAATCCAGATGATTATCTAGATTATAATACTTATTTAATACCTGCAGAGAGTGACATAGAAGATCCTGAAGAAGCATTAGCAAATTTTTGGGAATTTATTTTTGAAAATGAACTGTTTGATATTTCAACAGACGACTCGGACTGGCCTGAATTCTTAACTTGGGATTTGTTCAAACAATTTTTTAAATGGCATTTTAGTTCTATCGTTACAGATTTAGTGGAGAATCCATTTTATTCAGAAAATTGATAGGAGTTTAATTTTAAATTCCCGTATGTCTATGTCTTAATGAAAAGTGATGTCATAGCTCTTGGTTAAAACTGCTTCAAAAGTTCTTTTTCGAAATCTCAATTGCTCTCACCTCTATGCTCTTGCTGAATACTCACAACTGTCTTGCTCTTGCTCAAAACTGTTTCTGCTTTAGCTGAGTTTTCTTACCATGGAAAATAACATTCTTGAAATTTCTTCAAGTTTTCTGTAGTATTTATCAAATTCAGATTGCTTAAGTAGTTCGATGTCTTTGAGATAATCAAAAATAGCAACACATTCAAAAGTTGAGCCTCTAGAAATAATATAGAAATTACGTTTATCAGGCTTCGTAAATCTACCAGATCCTTCAGCAATATTGAGCATGATACTGAATGAAGCTCTTCTTAGTTGATCTTTTGTTGTTCTGTCAATATTTTTAGAACGGATAAATGAATTTACTTCTTTGTTAAATGCTTTGGCTTTATCGTATACCAATAGTTTTTCAAAATCAAACATGATTTAAGTGTTTAAGATGTTAATAATTAGGTTAAATATTAAGATAACGAAAAAGTTGAATTGTAAAGTAGTGTTTTTGACATTTTTTTTAATTTTTCCTGTAGGAATTCAATAGTCTTACTCAAAACTCTTGCTTTGAACTCACAACTGTCTTGCTCTTGCTCCATACTCAATACTGTTTTTAGGAACCCGATGGTCTTGGTTAAAACTGCTTCAAAAGTTCCTATTTGATAACTCAATTGATCTCACCTCTATGCTCTTGCTG
>NZ_JBLWVE010000017.1:0-74303 GCF_048268645.1 Brumimicrobium sp.
GAGCCGTATGAATCGAGAGGTTCACGTACGGTTCTGTGAGAGGTTTAGGGGTGAAACTCCCCTTTACCTACTCGACTGTGCTTTCGTGCTTTTATTTTTTAATTAACCAATCATGTAACTCATTTAAAAAGGAAAATTCATCCTCTGTAACTGAGTACTGATGAAAGTTTTCATTTCTCAATTTTTCAAGTTTAACCATCCATTGAGTTTTGGCGTCTTTTCCGCCACTAATTTTCTGTTCTGTTGGCTTTGTGTAATGTTTTTCAAAAACATCTCTCCAATTTTTTAAAGCTATTGCCCTGTAAGCTATAATTGTCAAACAATCCCAAACTTCGACTTCATCTTCTTCATTTTCAATTTTCAAGTTTTTTTCAAATGCTATTTCATTAGCTTTTTTAGCTACTTGTGGCGGAACACCTTTTTTAAACCAAGACTTACCAAATTTATCTTCCAGTCTTTCTTGAAAATCTTTCTTGAAAAATGTCTCAAGATCTCTAATTATCTCAAAAGCTTTTGTGTTGAATTCTTTAGCTTCTTTTTTATTGTACTCTTCTAAACCGTCTGGCACAAAATCTGTATGGACTTCAGAAACTTGCTGTTGTAATGTTCGCCAATATTTTATATCTCCATTACCACCATATGCTTTCCTTAATGCTAATTCAGTTTCTTGGTCTATGTTCTCAAAAAATGTTATTATTGGATCTAAATAAGTTTTACTTTCTTCAAAAACTTTATTTGGATTATTAGTATTCTTTAATACTCCTTGTTCCAGTAAAAAATCAATAATATCACTTTGAAGTCTTATAATAGCATATATTCCTTTATTCATTACTATTATATTATTTTCAGCTTCCCATAATTCAGGTAATGAGTCTTTTATGTAATTAAATACTAAAGTCAATAATTTACTTAATCTATCATATGTTGTATCTAAATCTCCATTGTAAAAACTACCAAGTTCCTCTATTTTAGACTTTGTAACTTTACCAATAAGATTAGATTTTTTTAATGCGTTGATAATTGTCGCTTGAGTAACAATCTTACTATCTTCACCTATAGATATTTTATCAAACAATGCGGATTTTCTTACTTCGCCTAAATAAATTGCTATTCTAGCACATAGTGCTTGAATTTGATCTGTGTAGCTATCTGATGTCCATTTTAGATCAGCATCTAATGTTGTTCTTAAATTCTTAGAAACAGCTTTTTGGTTTTCATTTATCTGCATGAACAACTTAACTTGCTCTTCTCTGTCTAGATTTAGAAAAGCGACAACTGGTATTGAGTTACTACTTTTATACATTGAGTCTGAATAACCATATAATCTATGTTGTCCATCAATTATAAAGGCTGACCTGTATCGTTTTGGTAAGTGTAATATTCCAATTTTTGCAATGCTAGATTTACTTTGTGTATTTGCAGGTTCAAATTTTAGTTCCTTTCGTCTTCCTGAATCCAAACTAATTATTATTGAATTAGGGAAGTAACCTTTTTCTTCATCTATGAAGTTGTGAATAGATTTTAATCTTGAACGTTTTATGATACGTTGATATGTAGGCATCATATTGACATTTGCTTTATTTCTATGAAGTACATATCCTATTTTCAACAATTTCTCAGGTTCAATAGAAAATGAATAATATGTATGTCCACCCATTTTGCCTTTAATTGCTGGAATTTTATTGTCTAATTCGGGAATCTCTTGATCATGAAATAAATTTCCAAGCAATTGATATTTTGTAGCAATTCCAATTTGACGAAGCATTTTAGAATAATAGTCTATTTGTTCTTCATCAAAGTGTATTCCGTTGATATTTTTTAACCTATTTAAATCATTATCTGATAAAGCATAATTTTCTGTAGCAAAAATGAATCTAAATTTCAATTTTTGATCTGGGAAAATTGATCTTAACGAGGTTCTGATCCCTTCTATTTTGCTGTTATATGCTTCAAGTTCTTTTTTGAAGTCTCCTTTCTTGTTTTTCTCTTTTGTAGATTTACATTCTACAATAATTAACGACTCATCATCTTTTGCTAGAACATCTATCTGTTGAGTTAAATTCGGATTATTTTTATCATAAGGAATATCTAATTTTCTATTTCGGTTTAAGATTTTGAATCCAAGAGAAGCGAACATGGTCCATACCTTATCTTCAAAAAGAACATCATGAGTTTTTAATTTTTTCAAGCGAATTTTAGTTTTGAATTCTCGCTCTAACTCCCAATCTTTTGCATAATATTCTTTTAAAAGTTCTTCATTTTTTTTAAGAATACTTTCGCTGATGAAATCCTTTTTTCTAGTCCGTAATTGGGTTTTGATTTCATTACCTGAAACTAGTTTTTGAAGTATAGCTATTTTTAAATCTTCTGTCATATTTCAGTATTGGTTATAATAATTTCTCTATAATTTGTTCTAGATGCCCCTTTACCACCAATAGTACTTGATCTTGAGATTGGTATTTGATTACCTGTTGTATATAATTCTCTTATTGAATCGTGAAATGCATTAGTTACTAAAAAGTGCACACCTCTGTTTTCAAAATCTTCTGTGATTTTTGCTAACTGAATTTGATTTTTCCATGAAAAAATTGATTGATTGTATTGAATAAAACCATTATTTTCATGTGCAACAGTATATGGTGGGTCAATAAAAACGAAGTCATCAGTATTTGGCTTTCTGCATCTGTCCTTGAAATCTTGCGTTGAAAAATAAGTTTTATCCAAAATTTTAGATATTTCTTCTAAATGTTTAAAATCATAAATTTTCTTAAGCTCTCTTTTTCCATATGGTACATTATATTTACCATTTAGATTTACTCTGTAAATGCCATTGAAAGAAGTTCTATTTAAATAGATAAATTGTGATGCTTTTTCTATAGGATTTTCAAAATTTTCTTCTCTCATTCTGTAATATTCTTCTTCATTATCTTCATGATTAGATAAATGATTTATTAGTTCTGGAAGATTATTTTTAATTACTCTGTAAGTGTTTATTAAATCTTTGTTTGAGTCAGATAGATATGCTTTATTTTTGATTAAGCCTTTAGATTTTAAATAAAAAAAGATTGACCCTCCGCCTAAAAAAGGTTCGTAATAATTTTCAAATTGATTAGGTACAAAGTTTTCAATGTGCTTTCTAAACCAATTTTTTCCACCTGCCCATCTTAAAAATGGTTTTATGTATGTGTTTTTTTCTTTTTTAGTCATTTATTCTCTTTCTGTTTAGGCATGAAGCACAACAATTGGCTAATCGTATTACGTTTAGCCAACCTATATCTTTTTACCAAATATAACATTAATTTCAAGCACTTCGCCCTTCTAACCCTCTAAAGTAAGAGCAGTTACAGGCCCAATCACAAAAAAAACCTCCTTGTCGCTATCCGATAACAAGCATTTATAAACACTTACCTTCGATTAAAATGATAAAACAAAAAGCGCTCTCAATTCAATTTTAATCTTCGTTGTTAATCCTCCAAGTCCTTCAGCTCTTCTTCAACAAATTCAGCCAATGCTTTGATGTTCTTTTTTGAGAAGTCAAAGGTAATGTTTGCCGTTTCGTAAACGCCAGGAATTGATTTGGTGTATCCTAAAGCCAAAGCCTTTTTATATGCTGAGATGGTCTTTTTAAAATCGTCTTTGCTGTTTTTCCAAACGGCCAATGCTCCCAATTGCGCCATTCCGTATTCGATGTAGTAAAAAGGCACTTCGAATAAATGCAATTGACGCTGCCAAGAGTATTCACGAACAGCTTCGTAACCTGTCCAGTCCGTAATTCCTGTTCCGTATTCATCCAGTAGGGCAATCCACTTTTCTTTTCGTTCCTCTTTTGAATGCGTAGGGTTTTCATAAATCCAGTGTTGGAATTCATCAATTGTTGCTACCCAAGGAAGTACTTCCAAAACGGTTTCTAATTGCTCGATCTTTGCGCGGGTCAAATCTTCTTGATTGTCGTAAAATTCATCCCAATAATCCATGGTTAACATTTCCATGCTCATTGAAGCCAATTCAGCAATTTCTGAGGGGAAACTTTTAAAAGAAGTCAACTCCAAATCTCTTGTTAAAAACGATTGAATGGCATGTCCTCCTTCGTGAATCATGGTGATCAAATCTCTTTGTGAACCAACAGAATTCATGAAAATAAACGGAACTCCAATTTCATACAAAGGATAGTTGTAACCTCCTGGAGATTTCCCGTCTTTTGAATCTAAATCTAGGTAACCCATCGCATCCATGGTTTTTAAACAATCACCAAAGTAAGGATCGATTTTATCAAAAATAAGGGTTGTTTTCTCTAATAATTCTTTGCCGTCTTTAAATGGTTTCAAAGGTTTTCTTCCCAAAGGATCAACCTGACTGTCCCATGGTTTTAATTTCTCTTTACCCATCAATTCTGCCTTTTTTTGACTGAATTTCTTGACCAAAGGCACAATTTCATCTTTTACAGACTGGTGAAAGTCAAAACAATCTTCTTTGGTATAATCGAAACGACCGAGTTCGTCAAACATGTAATCGCGGAAGTTGTCATAACCGGCATTGGTGGCTACTTTATGACGCAATTGAATCAATTCAGTAAATAAATCGTCCAATTGTTCAGTGTCTTCAGCTCGACGTTTGGCCATTTTTTCAAAAATGGTTTTACGTAAAGTTTCGTCGTTTTCTTTTAATAAAGAACTTGCTTTTTGCATCGTGATTTGCTCTCCTTCATGCTCAATAGATTGCGCACCACTTACTGCTCCATGAATTTGACTTTTCTCCGCCAACTCAGCATTTAATGGAATATTTTCTTCACGAAACAATTTAATCGCTGTGTCAATTCCTCTAAAGTAGATTTTATACGCTTCGTCTTTAAATTCAGATTTGAATGGAGAAGCCGATAGTTTTTTATTTAAACGAAAGGAAAAAGGCTCAAGTTTGGGTTGAATTTCTTGAACGAAAAAAGAATATGCTTCCGCTAATTCTTGATCCTTTGTGTCAATGGTCATTTTAATATAGCGCCACGCTAAATCTTCAGAAATCACTGCTTCCAATTCACTTTGGTCACTGATCCATTTTTCAAACGTTTCTTTTGTATCGATAGCGCGGTTTTCTAAATCAATAAAAAATGGCTCTAAATTCTCCCAAGTATCTATTTTGAAACTATCGGGTAAAAATGTTCTTTTTGGACGTGTAACTTTCATTGTGATATTGTTTTCTGAAAATGATTACGTCCCGAATAAAACTCGGGACGTAAAATTTAAAATGCTTATGAATAAAAAGATTATTTCTTTTCTTTATCTTCTTTCTTTGCTGCTTTTTTTGGAGCAGCTTTCTTAGTCGTTTCTTTTTTCGCCGCTGGTTTTTTGGCTGCAGGTTTTTTATCTGCTGCTTTTTCAGTTGCTTTTTTCTTTTTAGCTTCCTCTTTAGGTTCTTCTTCCTTTTTTTCTTCTTCCAACTTAATTAAACCCGCTTTCTGAAGAATGTTATACCACTGGAATAATTTCTTAATGTCAGAAGGATATACACGGTCTTGATCATAATCAGGAAGAATTTCTTCTAAATAAGCTGATAATTTATTTAAGCTTTCTTTATGAGAAGGTCCCTCACCACAATTTTCTTTGGTAGCTAAACTAGTGTATACTTCTTTCAAAGGAACATCTTCTTCGTAAGTATAAATACTAATGTCTTCTAAGGCTGAAATACGATCAGTTGAATAAGCAGGGATGCGCTTATTGTCAATTAATGACTCAACGATAATGTTATTCTTTGATTGGGCAACTACTTTAAATAATCCAGGCTTTCCTGAAATTGAGATTATTCCTGATAAATCCATATAATTTATTATTATTTTAGAACGTCAAAAATAGAAAGAATATACTAAAAAGTAGCTTTACTATTCTTTAAAAAATGGTAAGACCTTTATTCCTTTGTTCGATTCTACCTTTATAAGGTAAGCACCACTGGATAAATGGGTGATGTCAATATTTTGTTTTTGCCCGTGAATTGGGCTTGTCATTACTTTTTGACCGGTAATGTTGGTAATTTCAAATTGAAGTAGGTACTCTCCTTCGGTCTTGATGTTTAAGATGTTATTGGCTGGATTTGGATAAATTACCAGTGTGGATTGATGCTCTTTTGAAACATTTAAAGTCCATTCAATTGCATTGGAAAAGCTTTTACAATTATCTGGTCCTTGAATTGCCACGCTGTAATAACCCATCTCTGTCGGGGTATAACTTTGTTGCGTTGCTCCTGGAATTGGAGTGTCATTCAAATACCATTGGTAATTTGGAGCGCTGCTAGAAATTAAAGAATCTCCCGAAATATTGATGCTGGGATTCTCTAGTGGACTGCCTTGAACAATAATGACTGTGTCTGAATAAATTTTACAAGCTTGTAGGTCTCTTCCAAAAACAGAAATTGTGTCTGGTTGAGGAACAATAACTTCTGGTGCGAAGGAACCGTTCGACCATTCATAGCTTAACATAGGAATGTTGGTGGTCAATTCAACTGGCATTTGGCAAATTGCAGAGTCTCCTAAAATCTGAAGGTTTCCATTCCTACTTACCAGTAAATCAAAAGCATTAATTTTTCCATATCCATATCGATTGTTTGGTGTTGTTCCGGTATAAACGTCACTCTCAGCAGTTCCGAAAAGGTCATTTTTGAAATCATCAATTGAACTGTTTGGACATCGTTCAAGATAAAGCGCTGCAATTCCTGCAACTACTGGCGAGGCCATAGATGTCCCTCCATTTCTTAAATGATAACCTCCTTCGCCTAATGATCCATTGTATGCTGGATTGCCCACCATAAACATGGGGGCACTTCCTAAAGTAACGTCCCCTGCTGCACTAATGTCGGGCTTAGTTACTCCACCACGTGAAGGTCCTCGACTAGAAGAAGGAGCTATTTTGCCTGTTGGCGTTACATCTGAAGGGGTGTAGAAATTTCCATTGTGATCAGTATGACCTTGTCTTCCTCTTAGGTTTGCTACGGAAAGTATTTTCGGCGAACAATTCCATGAGGAGACTACACTTTGCAAACTGTCCGGCATTACATAATTTACAATAGGTGGAAAATCGCTTGCTGAAGGTGGATTGGCGACAATGGTATTCAGTCCAAACGAATAACCACTCCAAAGGTCGTATTTCCCATTGCCCGTTGTGCTGAAACGCATCAGATAATCAGTAGAGTCAACTGTAGAGAAAAAGCCTTGCATGTGGTAATTACTTCCTACATATTCGGTGTAAATCTCTAAGGTTGCAATGCGCTCTCCATTTTGATTATATAAAGTGTCGTAAATAGGAATGCCAACATTTAATTGCGCAAATCTGTATTGCGTTTCTGCAACATTTGAATAAGAAGGAGCGTTTTTATTCGCACCAAAAGAATAATGAAATTGAGCATCATTGATATCGGACCATAGGTCAAAAAACACGGTATTGTTTCCTAAACTACCAGAGGGATTGTTTTCAAACCAAACAAAGTTGGTGTCTGTTGAGTTCATGATTTGCTGCGCGTGGTAGGGGGCGTTGTTTCCAGAGTTCCCAGCAGCGCCAATGATAATTCTTCCATTTTTTTCTTCAACCAGTTGGGTCATGAATTCACCCGCGGGGTCTTTTCCGTCATGACTACCCAAATAACTTCCAACACTTAAATTGATTACTGCCGGTTTCCCTAAGCTATCAGCAACTTTGAATACATAATCGCAGGCATCTGCAACGGTAAGCGTCCAGTTGGGTAAGTTAAAGTTGGTTTCTATAAAAATGATTTCGGCTTCAGGCGCCATTCCTTTATTTTTACCATTGGCCAAGCCATTTCCAGCACAAATTCCTGTAACAGAAGTTCCATGACCAACAGATTCTTCTGTGCTCGTAATGGTACCATCTTGAATTTGGTCTTCGTACCAGATTTGACCATAATTATAAGGGGCTGGTGAGTTTGTAGGGTTGGTGATGGATTGGTCCCAATAACGAATAATGCGATTTTTACCATTGGCGTCTGTAAAGTCGGGATGGGTGTGGTCTAATCCCGCATCGACCAATCCGATAATTACTCCTTTCCCAGTATAGCCTTCGAGAAGTGGAGGAATCCCGCTGTGGGCTTGATTAACATTGTGCATCACACGAACAGAATCATCGAGAAGTGATGGGGGAGCATATTCAAAATAAAAATCAGAAATATTGTGCTCATTGATTTGTTTGAATACCCATTCAGGAGATTGCGTAATATAGAGCCAATTTTCTGTCGTTTTTTTGATTTCTATTCCTTCAGACCTTAGGAAGTTGATGTTTTTTGTATTGTTTTCTAAAGAAAAAGGCATGATTGTTCCAGGGGCTTCTTTGATTAACTTGTTGAATCCCAGTTTTTGTGAAAATAAAGTACAAGGACTCAAGAGGAGTATTAAGTATAATATGTATTTTTGGAACACCATTTGTTTATGTATTTGACCAATTATTTTATGAAATTTGTCGTACAAACAATAAATATCGTAAAATTGTTAAATAATTTCAACATTTGCGTTAAATTCAACGTGTAAATAAAAACAAGTATGAGAAAAATATTTTTAAGGCTTATAATGCCTGCACTTATTGGAGCTTACTTTTCTACAGCAACAGCACAAGTAGATAAGAAGGTTTTAAATTGGTACAACTCTTCGAAAACGGGGATGTCAACAGACAAAGCATACAAAAAGCTGAAAAAAATCACTCCTGATACAGTGATTGTAGCAATCATTGACTCTGGAATTGATACAAAACATGAAGATCTTCAGGGTGTAATTTGGGTAAACAAAGGAGAAATTCCAGGAAACGGAATTGATGATGATGGAAACGGGTACATTGATGATATCCACGGTTGGAACTTTTTAGGAAATGCCGATGGAGAAATGCAAGGACCTGCACGTTTAAATGTAACAAGAATCTATGCTGAATTAAAGCCAAGATTTGAGGACGTAGAAGCAGATGATGTAAAAGCAGAAGACAAAGAAGATTATGCTTTATACCTTGAAACAAAGGCCGTAGTAGAAGAGAACCGTGAAAAGTACGGAAACTATATTGCTCAAATCACTCAGTTGAAAGACCAAATGCTGCCAATGTTGCCAGAAATGATTGCCAACATGATGGGCGTTGAAGAGTTAACTGAGAAATCTTTGAAAAAATGGAAAGCTGAAGGTGCTCAAGAAAAACAAATGAAGCAGTTAGGTCTTCAAATTCTTTCTGGAGAACTAACAGAAGAAACATTGAATGAACAAATCGAGCAACTTCAAGGAATGATTGATCACCACCATAATCCTGATTATGATGATAGGTCTTTAATCGGGGATGATGTTTACGATATTACTGATACCAACTACGGTAACAATAATGTGAAAGGACCAGACTCAGAGCACGGAACTCACGTTGGTGGAATTGTAGCTTCACTTCGAGGAAACGGATTAGGTGGAGACGGTGTTGCAGATAACGTGAAACTAATGTCTTTAAGAGCAGTTCCTGATGGAGATGAGTTTGATAAAGATGTCGCTTTGGCTATTCGCTATGCTGTTGATAACGGAGCAAAAGTAATTAACGGTTCGTTTGGTAAATCTTATTCAAGCCTTCCACATGCAGTGTATGAAGCAATTATGTATGCGCAAGAAAACGATGTGCTTTTCGTTCATGCTGCAGGTAATTCAGCTTTAGACTTGGCATTAAATCCAAACTTCCCAGCAGTGAAATATGATTTCCAAGAGAAACCGTTTACACACTTGTTGACGATTGGAGCATCTACACGTGTTCATGATGAGGAATTAGCAGCAAGATTCTCAAACTATGGTAAATGTGAAGTAGATATCTTCGCTCCAGGATTTGAAATCTATAACGCATTCCCAGAAAATGAATATAAAGCAATCGCTGGAACATCAATGGCTGCACCAATGGTGTCTGGAGTAGCAGCATTGTTGAAAGGATACTTCCCTTCTTTGACAATGGCAGAAGTGCGTCAAATTATTCTTGATTCTGGAGACTATTTTGGTGATACCTACCAAAAAGTTCCTGGAAGCGATGAGTTAGTTATGTTTGACAACTTGTCTAAAACTGGAAAAGTAGTGAACGTACTTTCTGCAGTTAAACTTGCACAAGAAAGAGTTGATGCGAAAAAAGCAAAATAGATGAACTCTATGTTAAAAACGAAAGTTTAAATAAACGTTTATAATAAAAATATAAAAAGGGTGTTCTATATTGGACACCCTTTTTCATACCAAAGAATTATGATTAAAAATTTCATTCTTTTATCCTTACTATTGATTGTTACTTATGGTTCAATGGCCCAAGAGGTTTTTCCTTATCTTGACAATAGGGATTATTTTAAAAGCTTTCACGAAGGTCGATCTACACAATTGGACCATTTAAAACCTATCGATGTTAAGTTTTCTGAACACATCATTGCGTTTATTGACAATAAAAGTGACCTTATCATTTTTGATGGAGTAAAGACAGAAAAACTTTCTGGACTTGCAAATGATTACAAAATTGGACTTAATCTTGTAGCCTGGAATACTGGACCAGTGGTATACGTGTGGGATGATGGTTTCAAACAAATTTTAACTCACTTTGGTAGAGGATATGCAGTTTCGGATAGCTTAGTTGTTTTCGAAGACATTAGAGACAATGCCGTAAGGGTTTATTACAATGGTCAAATTCATGATCTGTATTATAGTGTTTCAGATATTTATTTACCTCAACACATTGGTTCAAACACGGTCGCTTTCCAAGGAAACGGAAATGTTAACTATGCCTTTATTTCAGGTGAAATCGTTGAAATAGGTGTGTTCAACGAATATATCCAATATGCACCAGGAGGAAATCTAATCGCTTTTAACGATCCTTTTAATCAATCTTTTGCTGTCGTCTTTAAAGATGAGGTGGTCGATGTTGAACCGACAATGGTTCAGAGTTACAAAACTGGCTATGATATGATTGTTTATTTAGACCGAAACAATAACTTAAAAGGATATATTGATGGCGAATTGGTCACTTTAAGTTCTTATGCTTCCAGTTATGAAGTGTTTAGAGATATGGTTGTTTGGATTGAGAATGGTGTGCTCTATACTTTTAACAAGGGCAGAAGGTATGAAATTGCCAACTATGTTCCTGAAGAATATAAAATTCGTGAAGGTATTGTAGCTTTTAGGAATTTGAATGGAGGAGTTTCAGTTTTCCATAATAATGAAGTAGAAATTGTCAGCAACTTAACTGGTGCTCCTTTTGAAGTCAATGGGAATACAGTAAAAGTAACCGTGCATAGGGGAAATTATATTTTCTTTAAGAATGGATATTCCTATCAGCACTAAATCATACGATAATACTTTCTTAATCTTGAGCTAATCTTCACTTCTTAAGATATTTTGAGTTTTGCATAAAAAAAATGGAACTATTTTTTTATGCATTCGCAGCAATTATTTCAATTGCTAACCCTTTAGGAACCTTACCGATATTTGTAGGGTTGACTTCCGATTACTCGAAAAAAGAACGCCGAAAAACGGCCTTGCTCACAAGTTTTAACGTACTGGTGATATTTCTAATGTCCTTTTATTTGGGGTCATATTTGCTTGACTTTTTCGGAATTAGTTTGAATTCACTGCGTATTGCAGGAGGATTAATAATTGTTTCCTCTGGGTTTGCTTTGTTGACTGGAAGATTCAATAAGCACAAAGGAATGGACAAAGAACGTGTTAAGTCCGATATTGCTTCAAGAGAAAGTATTTCTTTGACCCCACTCGCTATACCCATGCTGGCAGGGCCTGGCTCAATTTCTTTGTTGATTGGTCTGCACCAAGAATACACTTTATGGAATGCGCATTATCTAATTATCATAGCTATATTACTGGTATGTCTGGTGATCTGGGGAATGCTAAGTGCATCTTCAGTAATTGTTAAATACCTTGGAGCATCTGGAATCAATGCTGTTTCACGCATCATTGGTTTTATAGTCATTGCAATAGGAATAGAATACATCAGCACTGCCGTGGTCAATGTTGTGTTGTCGATAATTGCTTCAGTTTAGTTTTGGGAATCAGTCTCAAAAGTTGGTGAAGGATTCATCCCTCACTTATTGAGTAAGCAAATGATTGATTAGTGGTTTTAACCACTTTTATGGTCAAAATATTGATTAATCCTATTTCAGATAGATAGATATTTATCAATTAGTCTTGACGCTAATTTTGCCTGTTTTTTTATCATACTATATTTAATTTAATACTATTCACACAGCTATATTTTAGAATTAGGGAAAACCCTTGGTCAAGAGTTGAGCAAACACCATACTTTTGTTATATAAATTTTAAAAACAAACGTTATGAAGTTAAACAGACTATTATTATTGAGTTTAGGAGTTGTCTTGTTGATGGCATGTAGACGAGAAGGTTGTACAGACCAAACCGCAATCAATTATGACGATAAAGCAAAGAACGACGATGGAAGTTGTATGTATGATGATGGAACACCTGGAGGTGGAGGTTCTGGAGGAACAGGACCTGGAGGCGAAACATTGCCGATTAGGTTGACAGGGACTGAGACAAGCAATATTACCATTCAAGATCAATCTACGAATCCAAATGTTGCTGATTATTATATAGACAATACTTGGTCCATTGATGCTGCTGTTACAATAGAGCCGGGTGTTAAAATAGATATGCGCTCTGGAGCAAGGATAGTTGTGAAAAGCAACGGTTCTTTAAACGCTACGGGTACACCAACGAATAAAATTGTATTATCAGGATCCCAAGATGTTGCTGGTTATTGGTACGGAATTGATTTTGAGAGCAATAATCCAAACAATAAGTTGATTCATTGTAACATTTCAAATGGTTCAAAGTATTACAATTCACAACCTGCAACTATTGTTGTTGAAAATAATGCACAGGTTACAATTCAAAACACACACCTTAGAAAAGGAGGCGATTATGGAATAATGACAGATGGAGGCGATGCAAAATTACCTGACTTTATGAACAACACCATTAGTGAGTTTGGAGCTGCGCCTTTATTGTTGTCAGGATTAGGTCACACGCGATATCTAGACAACTCTACACAATTTTTAAACAATGCAGTTCAAATGATTTATATAAATGGATCAGATGTAGAGAGTGCATTAACAGTTCCTAAGCTTTCGATTCCCTATTCATTCAGAAAGAATGTTTTCCATAATTCTGGACACACTAGTGTGGAGGCTGGTACTGAGTTTAGAATGGCTGCAAATATAAGATGGATGGTTGGTATTAATGCTTCATTATCTTTAGATGGTACTTCCTCAAACCCCATTACAGTTACTGGAGTGCAACCTTCTAAAGGGTGGTGGTACCATATTCAATTTGAGAGTAATAACATGAATAATAATATCTCCTATGCCGATATATCAGGAGGTAATAAATACTATAATAGTCAGCCTGGTATGGTTTATATTAAAAATGCAGGTAGGCTTTCAATGGATAATACTCACTTGTCAAACTCCTTGACTTCTGCAATTGATGCTGGTACTCCTTCGAACTTTACAAACAATAACGGTAATACTTATAATGACTGTGATGAGGGGGGAGGTTTACTTCCTTAAGTTCAAATATTTTATACCTTTGTTATAACATTAAATACTTAAAAAAATGAAAAATATATTAGCAGCAGTATTCTTATCAGTGTTGTGTATCGGATACACTCCAAATACACAGGCGCAAGAAGGGTACGAAGGGAAAAAGCTTTACCTTGATTTAGGTGTAGGGTTATCGAGATATGGATTTGTAGATAATTATTTATATAATTACTACGGGTATGATAGATACTCATTGCCAACACTAAGAGCGAACTTGGAGTATGGGTTTAACCACTTTATTAGTGGGGGTCTTTATGCAGGATACAATCACTATGGTTATAAAGGAACTGATGTTTATAATTCACTCGAATATGAATATAGAAACCATACCAGCTATTTTTCTGTTGGGGCAAGAGCTACTTTTCATATTTGGGCTTTCTTGAACAACCATCTAGATTTAGGTCTTGGTGTAAATCAATTGGATCTATATGCATCCGTAATGACAGGTATTCGAGTTAGGACACATACAACTAAAGACCTTTCGAAAACAAGTACAAAACGTACTTTTGGTGGTCACTTTGGTCCAACAGTAGGTGCAAAATATTACTTTGTAAACAATATGGCTGTATTTGCAGAAGGAGGATATGGTTCTTCAAGCTTTGGAGTATTTGGAATTACATTCAAGTTTTAACAGCCTAAACAATCAGCAGTAGCTGATTAACTTCAGGAAGCGGAGCTCTTTTTTAGGCTCCGCTTTCTTTTTCCTTGAAATACCGTCTGTTATTCCTGACGGGAATTAGTTAAAATGCTTTTAATTAGAGAACTAGTTTATCAATCAGGAATCCTTATATTTGTTTTTATTATTATAAAAGCAGATTTATGCTACCTAGATTACTCTACAAAATACTGGCCTCCTTAGTGTTTAAGCTATTTGCTTTTTCTTCAGTAATAGCGCAAACAGAATTCCATGATGATTCATTGAAAATTGTCGAAAACGCCAATAAAATACTTGCTGTTGAAATTGATATTGAAAATCAAGAAGAGATTATTGATTTCTTGGGACAAGGAGTAGTGCGTCAAAACGAACTTGCAAAAGATTTAATTCAGTTCTACCTGGCTCGTTTTTATTACCTAAAACAGCAATTGCCTAAAGCCATTATTGTAGCCAATAGAAACATTGAAGACAACTACAACCCTAACGATAGTGATGCGAAGTTTTTTAATATTAAAGGGGCTATTCACAGTCTAAGGCGAGAGTACAATCTTGCTATTCAATCATTTTTAAAGGCGGCTAAAGGATATCAGAATCAAGGCAACGAATTGCGTGAACATGTGATTTACAACAATATCGCTAATATCTACCTAGCATTAGGCGATCATAAACAAGCCTATCATTACAGTAAATTGTGTTTTTCTGTGTATGGCCAATATCCTATGAAACCCAATTTTTTGAGTTTTTTAGGAATTTTAATCGTTTGTGAAAACAACTTGGACATGCTGGACAGTGCAAAAGCTCACATTGATTTAGGAATGAAATATGTCGATACCACTAAAGATATTCAAGGGAAAATATTAATGAACTTTGTTAAATCAGAATGGGAGTATAAAAATAAAGAGTTTCACAAAGCGATCCCTTTTGCAATCAAAAGTTTAAGACTGAGCGAGCAATATCAACTGAAACAATTTGTAATTATGAGTGAAATTCTATTGATGAATATTCACAATGAATTAAAGGAATATCGATTGGCACTCGATTATGGACTTTCAGCAAAAAACAATCAAAAGTATTACAGCAATATTTCGATGCAACATTCTATCACCAATGGTTTGTCGGTGGCGTATGCAGGAATCGGAGAATATGAAGAAGCGTATCTTTTTATTAAAGAAACAGATTCTTTAAAAAGCATTGATCGATCTGAAAAAAACAAGAGAAGTATGGATAGCTTGTTGGTGCAGTTTGAATCTTTGACCCATAAAAATAAAATCCTAGGTCAAGAAGCTGTTATCGCCATTCAAAACCATACGATAGAGCGTCGTAATAACGTGTTAATTATCATTGGATTCACTTTGTTGCTTCTGTTTCTTTTTATTATCTCTTTCTTTATTTATAATCGTCAAAGGTTAAAACTGATAAAAAACCAACAGGAAGTTGAAATTGCAAACGCCATCACAGCCTCTGAAGAAGCAGAACGAAACCGATTGTCAAGTGAGTTACATGATGGACTCGCGGCTGAGCTAACCGCTTTGAAGTTAGAATTAGAACAACACAATTCTATTTCTGAACGTGTTTTCTTTATGCTGAATAAAGCCCATCAAATTACCAGAAGAATATCACATAACCTTTCGCCATTCGTGATCAATAAAAAAAGTCTTGTAGATGCACTAGCATATCTAGTGGGCAATAATAATGTCAATGGAAACCTGTCTTTTTATTCTAATGTTTCTAATGATCTCAACCTGAAGCCTAAAGTAAAAACCTTATTGTATCGGTCTACCCAAGAATTGCTTCAAAATGCACTTAAACATTCAAATGCAACAGAGATTGTTGTACAAGTAATTTTAAATAAAGACATGTTGACCATAAGTGTTGAGGACAATGGAGTTGGAATGGAGAAAGAACTTATTCATAACTCTGTAGGTTTAGGTTCTTTGATGAACAGAATTCAATTAATCAATGGTAGTTTAGACATTGATTCATCGCCAAATCGAGGAACAACAATATTTATTAATTATAAAATTGAAAAATGAAAGATCAAGCCTTTAACATATTAATCGTAGATGATCATCAAATGCTACTTGAAGGAGTGCGGAGTTTTGTTGCAGGCCAATTTCCAAACGCATCCATTCTGTTGGCTTCTTCTCATAAAGAAATTTTAGGCATCTTGAATAAAAGGAATATTGATGTATTGCTGCTGGACCTTATTTTAGGGAATGAAGATTCAAGAACCTTCTTGTCTCAACTTTTGCAAATTCAACCCGAAATGAAAATCATCGTTGTTAGTTCAATGGAAGAAGAATCAATTGTAAATGCCTTACTTCAAAATGGTGCTAAGGGTTTTGTGGGTAAATCAAGCTCTACAATGTATATTGCCGAAGCTATTAATGCTGTAGCTGCTGGAGAAGTATACATTGATCCTTTGCTAAAAAGTCATATTCAAAAAAAGAATGAACACTTAAATACGACTGCAATTGTTTTGACACTTAGAGAGAAAGAAGTGTTGAGTGAAACCTTGAAGGAAAAAAGGATAAAAGAGATTGCAGAAGCACTATTTATTTCTGAAAAAACAGTAGAAAATCACCGCTCGAACTTGTTTACAAAGTTTGAAGTTTCAAATGTGTCAGGTTTGGTGAAAAAGGCTCTTTTACTAGGGTATATCCCCGGAAAAATTGATTAATTCAGTGACTTATATTCAGCGATCCATTGTGGATCCATGACGTCTTTCAATAATTTAAAAAAGCTAGTGTCGGCAAAAAAATCTTGGTCATATCCGCGAACGCCATACCGATCATAAATATAGGCTTGTTGCTTAAGTGAAGGCCTGATTTCGCCCATGCTCCATCCATCTCCTAAACGATGATCAAAGGGATGTGATTTGAAACGGACTTTCCACAATGAATCAAAAGCGGCACCATAGTCGATTACAGTTCCGTCATCTAAAGTATCATTGTACATGCCGTGCTCTTCAAAGAAATCGTGAAATGTAGTGGTCCTGGGAATAGGCCATTGACCAGTGCCGATTTTAATTAAGCGATCTAAGCTCACTTCTTGAATGGATTGAAGACGTTCTCCTTTATAAAAAACCAAAGCGTATTGCGTAAGTCCCCCTGTTGGAATAATACCAATCTTGACACCAAAAGAAACTTTGTCTGGTGCGCTCCCTTTCGCTGAATTGTTTTTTTGAGTCAAACTTAACCCAACAACCAACAGCAGAATAACAACGCTATATAATAGACCTCTTTTCATAATTTATAAGTCTAAATTACAAAAGGGATGCGTTAAATCAAAACATATTAAGATTGCTCAAGGTGAGATTTGTTAAGTAAATCTAAAACTGTTTTTACTGGAGTAAAAGTTTCCGAAGGAACCTCCACAAAAACACTTAACCAATCAGACATGCTGCCATTCCATAATCCAGGTCGCTCAATAAAGCGAATGTCTTTGTCTTGATAAGATTTTTCTACAATGAAATATTTCCCAGGATCTGCAAAGTCCTTCAAATCTAGCTTTTTTCCATTGATGTCTTTTGTGGAAACCGCCATGAGTACTGGGTTAAAGTACTGACTTTGAACCATGAGCCTGTATTGATCTCCATCTTTTCCAATTTGAGATTTCTCAACAATTTGCTTTGAAATTTTTCCGTTTTCTTTTACCCAAAATGGTCCACCACCAGGTTGACCTTCATTTCGGACCATCCCACAAATGCGAATTGGGCGATAAACAATTGATTTGATCTCCTCATCCGACATTTCTGCAAAATTTGTTTCTGGATTTACAAATTGATATTGCAGGTTTAAGGTCGTCAATTGAGCTCTTGTATTTTCGCTTTCCATCGCCTCTTTTAATTCCGATTTCAGAATGTCAAGCATTCCTCCTAAGTACTTTAGGTTTTCAATTGAAGGCTCTGATTTGGCTTCGTGTTGAATATTATCAATGTTCTTGATGAAAATAATATCGCTTTCTATAGCGTTGAGATTCTCCAGTAAAGCACCATGTCCAGATGGACGTGTAAGTAAGTTTCCTGCTTCATCTGTGAGGGTGTTCTTGTCTTTGTCAAAGGCAACAGAATTCGTTAACGGATCTTGTTCAGACCATTCGATATTACAGGCTCTACCTGTAAGTTGACGAATAGAGTCTAACGCCGAAGCAATTTCTGATTCATGCGCTTTGTTTATAGTGAAGTGGAAGTTGATCTTGTCTTCTTTTAACCTTAGTCCTTGCAATAACTGTTCTTGAAAAGCATTCAATACAAAGCTCCTTGATTTATGGAAAGGAACCAATCCTTTTGGAATTAGACCTAAACCTAGTCCTTCAGGTTTTAATAAATAAGAAACAAAGTCATCAAGACTTATGTCGTATTCTCGCACTTTTTTCTTTAAGTCATAAGGCAGAATATCAAAAAAGGCAAAAGATTCAATCGCATTTAAAAAACGTTCGGTAGAACTGCGGGAAACTTCGTCTGGCTGCGCCAAGAATTCATATAAAAATTTAAACATTCTTGATCCAGTTCCAGATGCTGGAATGAAAAAGTAAATGGTTTGTTGCCCATTCTCAAAACGAATTTTGAAGCGATTTTTCTCAAAGTCAGAATGGCGAATAATTCCTTCGTTCAACCTACATGGGCTAACTAGGTTGATTTCAGGTTGGCTACTGAACACCATTTCTTTGTGCTTCTCAATTAAAGTCGATTTTTTATCTATTTCCATACCATTTCAATGTTATGATCACTATATTTATCCTTGATTCTGGTTTATTATGCTGATTTTAATTCGTGAATATATAAAATATTGCTTGATTGCAAAGCGCAGGCATGGTATTCATTCCCCATTCATGTTCGATTTTGGAGATAAATGCTTGAATTTGTCAGTGCCCACCTATGAGTTCGAAATGTTCAAAGCATTAAAGGCTTCATTTTTAAAGAACAAAACCTTGATCGAGGTAGATGATTTGGGAGCAGGATCTAAGAAGTTGAACCGTCAACGCTCAATTCAACAAATCGCTAAAATTTCGGGCAGCAACGACAAGTACGGAAAGTTACTTTTCCGATTGGTAGCACATTATCAACCCAAAAATGTTTTGGAGTTAGGAACATCACTCGGATTAGGTACATTTATGTTAGCGGCTGGGAGCAGTGATGTAAATGTTACAACGGTAGAAGGTTGCAAAAACACCTACGAAGTGGCGAGACGTAGTTTCCCTTCTTCTCAGCATCATAAAGTTCAATTTGTAAACAGTTCCTTTGTTGATTTCTTGAAAAACCTAGAAAAAAAGCAGGTCTTCGATATGATTTTTATTGATGGTGACCATAAAAGCGATAGCTTGTTTGAACAGCTTAAAATACTTGATCCACACATTCATGACGAAACAATAATTGTTCTGGATGACATTCGTTGGTCGAAAAACATGTTGAATGCTTGGCAAAAGTTAACCTTAAATAAAAATTACCACTTAACCATTGATCTTTTTAAAATGGGAATCATCGCAAAACGATCTCACCAAGAAAAAGAACATTTTGTAATCAGGTATTGAGTTTTGCTTCTTCGAAACGACTAAAGCCGTTGTTTTAACGATAAATCTTTGTTTTTTTTCGACAAGCTAAGCGTCTAATTTTAAGATGCTCTAAATGTTTTTTTACAGAAAACGATACAAATGTTAAAATAATCAAATATTTTTTCTATATATTAGTATCTCAAACACCTAGCAGATGGATCGATATATAGAAC
This sequence comes from Brumimicrobium sp., assembly GCF_048268645.1. NCBI lineage: Bacteria > Pseudomonadati > Bacteroidota > Flavobacteriia > Flavobacteriales > Crocinitomicaceae > Brumimicrobium > Brumimicrobium sp. Next base: position 19,981 of record NZ_JBLWVE010000017.1, read on the forward strand.
AGTTAATAGAGGATTTACTCAGTGCGGAGGCATCCCAAATTGCCATCAGGAGTCATCTTGACATTTTAGGTGAATGCGAAGTTCTGGAGCCTGATTCAGACGATTGTGAATTTAATGATTGTTCAGAAACGATGCCCCTATCTCAAATCGTGAACCTCGATAAATCAATTTTCCCACCTGCTGAAAAATTATCCGACGAGCAAATAGATTTAATCTATATTCACCTATTGCGTGTATTAGATAATTATAATTTTTTCCTCGACTTTCCAGACAATGTGCCCAATAGAGTAAAATATAGCATGTTGCTCGCTATTTTTGACGAGGAAACGACTTGTTCTAATGCCTATGTTACGAATATTGAGTTTTGTGATTATGATTACGATACATGTCCATTTGGTATAGAGCTTTGTCAATGTAAAATGTACGAAGACCGATGTGATTAAGAATTTGCTTTCTTGCTGCAACAGTTGAATTCCCAACCCATTAACATTCCCATAATCAATGTTAATGTTTCCTTAACATTAAAGTTTGACTTGCTATTGAATACGGATGTATTTTTGTTCTAGATTTTAATAAAGATTAATGAAAAACAATATCATTTTATCGTTGACATTCTTAATGTTTGCTTTCATGCCTTTTGGTTTGAGCGCTAAAAATCAAGAAGCAACCAGTCAGTTAGAACAAAACTTTGAACAAGAACTCAAAGACGGTTTTGTAGAAAACATCACTTCTAAGTCTGCAATTGAAGGTTTTACAGCCTCATGGAATCTAGACTATGAATTATTTGAAGAATTAAAGGAAGAAGGTTTTACCATTTCCATTCAGTACAACACAAAAATTGGTGCAAAACGCCATGAAAAAGGCTATGACAATTCAGACTGGACTGTAGTTGAGGGAATTGATTTACATAAAACAAGTTACACGTTTACTGATTTAGCTGGAGAAGAGTCGTATGTGTTTAAAGTTGGAGTAAGTAACGGTGAACATACTTTTTGGTCTGAAAAGAACAGTGCAAGTACAGAAAGAGGTTGGGGGATATTTAGGTTTTTAGTGCTGATAGGATCACTAGGAATGTTCATCTACGGGATGAAAATCATGAGTGAAGGACTTCAGCAAGCGGCAGGTTCAAGATTAAGATATTTATTGGGCTCCATAACATCGAATAGGGTTAAAGGAGTGTTAACAGGATTTGGGATTACCTCTATTGTGCAATCCTCTTCTGTTACAACGGTAATGACAGTTTCCTTTGTAAATGCTGGATTAATGACCTTGGTTCAATCTGCTGGTGTTATGATGGGAGCTAACATCGGAACAACAATTACAGGATGGATCATTAACATCTTTGGATTTAAAGTAAGTATTGGCTCGTATGCGTTGGTACTAATTGCTATTGGAGCACCAATGATGTTCTTTGGTAAACAAAGAATTAAAGCTTGGTCGAGTGCAATTATTGGATTCTCTTTATTGTTTATGGGACTTGGATTCTTAAAAGACTCAGTGCCAGAACTAGGTCCAGAATCAGCATTGGTTCAATTCTTTATTGATTTTAAAGACATTCCATTTTTGAGTACCATCCTATTCGTGTTTTTAGGAACCTTAGTAACGATTATTGTACAGTCTTCTTCCGCTGCATTGGCCTTAACAATGACACTTGTTGCTGGAGGAATCATTCCTTTTGAAGTTGCAGCAGCAATGATTTTAGGTGAGAATATCGGTACAACAATTACTGCAGAGTTAGCTTCTACGGTAGGTAACGTACATGCGAAACGATCTGCTCGTATCCATTCTTTGTTTAACGTGATTGGTGTAGTTTGGGCGATTCTTCTTTTCCCTTTCTTACTGAAAGCAATTGAGGTGTTTATGGTTTCAATAGGAGCTGGAAACCCAGTTGATAATTCGAAGGAATATGCCAACACTGGAATTGCCATCTTCCATACTGCATTTAACTTACTCAACGTTTTGATCATGATTTGGTTTGTTCCATGGTTGGTGCGTGTGGCTGAGAGAACAGTTAAATCTAAAGGTGGCGTGGACGAAGAGTTCCATTTGGATTACATTGGCGCTGGATATATGTCAACCCCTGATCTATCACTTCTTGAAGCGAAGAAAGAAATTGCAAAGTTTGGTGAATTAACCAGTAGAATGTCCAAATTCTCTCGTGACCTCCTGTTCGAAAAGAGCCGTAAAAAGCAGAAGCAATTGATTGAACGTATTGCAAAATATGAGGAAATTACAGATAGGGTTGAGGTGGAAGTAGCCAACTATTTAAGTAAAATATCAGAAGGGGAATTAAGTATTGATACTGCAATTCGTATACGTGGAATGAACAGTATTGTGAATGACTTAGAACGAATTGGAGATATTTTCTATCAAGTCTCAAAAAGTCTAGAACGTAAAGCTGAAGCGAAAATATGGTTTACACCGCATCAACGTAACCGATTGGCAGAATTGTTTGATCTAGTTGATGAAGCATTCGTTGTGATGTGTGAAAACTTAAAGAAACACTCGGCAGATGTGGAATTAGAAAGAGCAAATATGCTAGAAGGAAAGATCAACAGTAAACGTGATGAAATACGTAGCGAGTATCTTGATGCATTGTCTAAGGATGAAGAGTTACACATGAAAGGAGGAATTATCTATAACGATATCTTTGCTTCGCTTGAAAAAGTTGGAGACCATATTATTAACGTATCGGAAGGTATTGTTGGAAAAGTGTAAATACTCATTGAGCTTAATATCGTTTGAGGCGTACTTCGGTGCGCCTCTTTTTGTTTAGGGTGTTGATTTTACTTTGATGAAAAATACAGTAGGAGTGATCTCCTGCTTTGTTTTAAACAGCAATGGTTTTGTCTTTAAATCTGAGTTTTTAAATCAAGTAGCTCAGCAGAACAGCAAGCATTGCGGATAATCGTAGGTTTTTTCACCTACTTCGATTTCGTTCTGCACAAGTGTGGTGTTTTCTGATAATCGCAGATTTTTAAAAAGTTTATTTCTTAAAGAATCTTTAAGGCTTATTCTCAAATGTAATGCCGTAGCCCAGAAAATTGAGGGTAGAACCTTTAAATAAAGACTGCGCAACTTTAATTTACTGCTAAAGGGATGAAGGTTGTGAAATTGATGAAAGAGAACACCATCTGCGGATTGTTGGGGTTGGTAGGTTTAAAGCCTGAGTGAAATAAAAATGAGGTGCTGCCATTAAATACAACACCTCATGAAATTCAGTAATTAATTCTACAAGAAATTCAACGCAAGTATTAAATTCGGTATAGAATCAAGCCAACAATATAGATTTAAAATCCAACCTCAATTTGAACCCTCCATGTCAAACCGTCATCAAGCAATTGATTCTGAATATAACCCAAATCAGTCTGAACTTTTAAACTATGACCTTTAATGTATTTTGAAGCGCCAAGTGTATAATGATTTGATATATCAGCCATTGAAAAGCTTTCTGGTCCCAAGTGAGAATACCTTGCTGCCAATTCAAAATTGTTCTTGAATACATATCCTGCTTGAAGGTTCACAGCAGTTCCTGTGAAATATTGAAAAGGGGTAAAACCTCCATTTTGGTCTACAAGCATAGGACTGTTGCTGCTGGTTTGACGGATTACATATTCTCCCATCATAGAGAATCCTTTGTATTTAAACATGAAATCAGCAAAACCTGTGTATAAATCTTGTAATACAATACCGCCTGGGAAGAAAGCACCTTTATTTCCCCTGGCCCTTCCTGCTCCTGCATTTCTATCAAAAGCTACAGCAACTGCAAGTTTTGGTTTTTGTTCGCGGTAAACATCTCCACCAACATAAGCCCCTTTCTTAATGAATTTACCAAAAGGCATGAGCTCTATTTTAAATGTAGTTTGATAGCCGCCAATGTTTCCAGAAGTAATGTTTCTCCCTTCTCCTTGAGCGAATGCAGCACTTAAATGGAGTCCAAATTGCTTTCCTAATACTTTGTCGTAATGTAAACTCGCTCCAATATCCCTGTCTAAGTTAAAACGGCTATTTAAAATAGAACGATCTACAAACTGCATATCCGCTGAAGAAACCAAACGCGCTCTATTTCCAGACAGTTTAAATTGGCCCACTTTTAATGAAAAACCTTTGTAAAAGTTCCATTTAAGATAAGCGTCTAGTATTAAATTACCTCCCTCGCCATAGTATTTTGCACCTTCATGATCTAAATCTCGGTTGGAAAGTCCAAGCTCAACCTTGTAGCTTAGCTTTGGTGAATAAGCAAAACCATCAAATTTTAAGCGTGCTCTTCGAATAAGAATGTTGCTTTCTAAATTTCCTATATCATTTAAATTGTCATTATGGACATTCCAATTGGCCATGAATAAGGACTGGAAACGAAGAGATGCTTTTATACCAAATGTGGAATCTTTTGCAGTGTATTGCAACCCTTCTCCAAAGGAATAGTCCTTTACCTGTGCATAGGAATAATGGGTGAACAGTGAAGCAAATACGATGAAAATAAAAGATCTAAAATTAACCATAGATTAAATAATTATTAACTGTCTTCAATTCGTTGATAATAGAGGCTTTATGCAGCTATTTCGAAGAGGGATAGTTTGTTTTTATCCTCAAATATAAGGTTTGAATGGTTAAGCACCATTTTTTTAATGCGGATTTAACCATTGCTTAACGTTGGTATCATTTTGATAACTTAAAGGTAAAATGCAGATGACATACTCCTGTTGCTGACTGTTTATCTTTGGACAAGTTAAATTGAAAACAATGAATACAAATACAACTATACTTTTCGCAGATGATGATCCAGACATCCTAGAAATGATTACTTACAATTTGGAAAAAGAAGGTTATAATGTGGTTACAGCAACCAACGGAGAGGAAGCTGTTGCTTTATGTCGTAAAGTTCAGCCTGAATTGATTCTGCTCGATGTGATGATGCCTAAAATGGATGGGGTTGAGGTCTGCGAAACTATTCGAGAGATGGATATTCCCGTCCAGCCATTGATTGCATTTTTAACTTCAAGGTCAGAAGATTATTCGCAAATTGCAGGACTTTCAGCAGGAGGTGATGATTACATTAACAAGCCTATTCGTCCTAAGGTTTTGTTGAGTAGAATTGAAGCTTTGTTGAGAAGAGCGCCAATATCAAAAGTAGAGAAGTCCAGTTCGGAATTAAAGTTAGATACTGACCGTTTTCTCCTTTTATTCAAAGGAGAAGAATTATATTTACCCAAAAAAGAGTTTGAATTGTTGGCCTTCTTGATGAAAAAACCAGGAATTGTATCCAATAGAGATCAAATTATGAATGAGGTCTGGGGAGATGATACTATTGTTGGCGAACGCACGGTGGATGTCCATATTCGTAAACTTAGAGAGAAAATTGGGGACCAATATATTCGAACAGTTAAGGGTGTTGGCTATACTTTTGTTGAGCAATGAAAAACATAAAACCTATACATGTATTATTGATTGGAGCAGCTGCACAAATCATCTTGGTTTCTGTGTTGTTGAGTTTTTACAGCGCATATGTTTCTCCAATATCAACACTGTATATCGTGCTGATTGCTGTGGTAAGTGCTTTGCTTTTTTTTGGAATAAGTTATTTCCTATTGAAGCATTTCATCGAAGATCGTATTCAAACCATATTTAGAATTATTGACCAGGGCAGTAATGTACAAGTAAGCAAACCGAAAATTGATTTAAATACGGATATCATTGGAAAGGCCGCTGATGAATCAATGATGTGGGCCAAAGAACGAAAAAAAGAAATTGCCAAATTAAAGGAGCAGGCAGCGTTTAGACGTGAGTTTCTAGGTAACTTAGCCCATGAATTGAAAACGCCTGTGTTTAGTATTCAAGGATATATTCTTACTCTTTTAGAGGGAGGGTTGGAAGATGAAAAAGTCAATAGAAAATTCCTCGAAAGAGCTTCATTTGCAGCAGAAAGGATGACTGAAATTCTTGAAGATCTTGATCAAATCATGAATCTTGAAGTCAATCGGGTAGAATTAAGAATGGAATCCTTCGATATTGTAAAACTGACCAAAGACATCATCAATTCATTTGAAGAGAGGGCTTTAGAAAAGTCGGTGAAAGTAAGGATGGCAAAAAAATATGAACCACTTTATGTGAAGGCGGATCGTCCTAAAATCAGTCAAGTCTTAACAAATCTGATCGCCAATTCAATCAATTACTCTAAAATTAATGGTGAAACTGTGGTCCGTTTCGAAGTAGTCAATCAGTCGCTAATTACTGAGGTTTCGGACAATGGAATTGGAGTCGCTGAGAAAGATATTCCGCGACTTTTTGAGCGATTTTATCGTGTTGAACAAAGCAGAAATAGGGAAGAGGGTGGTTCTGGTTTAGGACTGGCCATTTGCAAACACATCATCGAATCGCATAAGGAAACAATTGGAGTGAAAAGTAAGCTCGGCGAAGGAAGCACCTTTTCATTTTCATTAAGAAAATCTCCAAAATCGATTTAATTTTAATTGTTTGAAAGTCAGATTTCTGGTCATAGAAAACTACGCACGACCCAGAATGGGTCAACTGTTGATAACCCCGTGTAAGCGAAGGGCGATTTGGGGTTGTAAACTCAATCGATAATTCTGTTTTGGCCGCATTTTATCGCGAAGCAAAATAAAAATGATGACAAAACAATGGCAAGCAGAAGCTCAACCAAAAGTTTGTTGTAAACAAGCCCAATTGATCAAACTAAAACTTCGAAGACAAGCTAACAAGAAAGTTATAAATCATGAAAATTGATTCTCGCTTTAATTATTTGAAAATCAATCTATGGCCCTAAAAAACTGCACACGACCCAGAATGGGTCAACTGTTGATAACCCCGTGTAAGCGAAGCGCAACTCGGGGTTATGAACTCAACTGATGATTCTGTTTTGGCGGTATTTTTATCGCGAAGCAATATAAAAATGATGACAAAACAATGGCAAGCCAAAACGCTGTCTACCCGCATAGCGTATGTCCGAAACTTTAGTTGTTAAAAACCACGTCTCGAAAAATTTGAGACGTGGTTTTTCTTTTCGCTATTTCAGGAAAGAACAAAAATTCAGGTCCTAAATTTCAACCGTACAAAATCATATAAAACCTATTTTTAGATATATAGAACTTCATTTTTAGACTTTTTTTATAACTTGTCAAAAACGAGCGTATGCTTTATCGGATATTAAAATTTATTATAGGTGTTGGAATTCGCTTGTATTACAGTGAAATTAAGGTGAATAATAAGCAGTATCTTGCTGCAGGTAAAAAGCCCATGATCATCATTGCGAATCACCCCAATACTTTGATGGATGCATGGGTAATTGGAATGGTGTGTAATCAGCCGATTTATTACATGGCAAAAGCCACTCTGTTTGATTCAAAATTCAAATTAAAACTGTTGACCTCTCTAAACATGATTCCCATCAACCGAAAAGGGGAAGGCGTAACCAAGGGGGTGGATAATCAACATTCTTTAAGCGCATGTTACAAAGTGTTGAGCGAAGGAAAAACATTAGTTATTTTTCCCGAAGGAACTTCATATAAAGAAAGGGTGCTCAGAGAACTGAAAACCGGTACCGCTCGCATTGCCTTAGAAACCGAAAAAATGAATAAGGGTCAACTCGATTTGCAAGTTGTTGCGGTTGGCATTAACTATTCTCAACCCGAACGTTTTCGCAGTAATATATACATAGATGTAGACCAACCCAGAACGGTGATGGATCATTATGAACAGTACTTAACGGAACCAAAAACTGCAGTTTACAGTCTGACCGATCAATTCAGAAGCCGATTGGAAAAAGTCTTGGTGACTACAGAAACCAAAGAGGAAGAAGAACTCTTGGATGATATTTACAAGGTGCTGAATACGAAATATGTTCCTTCAGATGAAAAAGGAGTGCAACGACAAGTGAATGAACTTAAGGACATTAAAAATAAATTGGATGAATTGAAATTGATTCAACCATGGAGAGTCGAAGAAATTAGGCAGAAAATAAAGGCCATCAATTGGAAACTCGAAAAGATGAATGTCCGTGCAGACTTTTTGGATAGAAAATTTAGATCGACCTTATTTTTTAGGCAATTTTTGACTTCTCTGATCTTTATTTTGATTGCTTTGCCTTTGGCAGTCTTTGGAGTATTACATAACATATTTCAATATTTGTTTACCGACTGGTTAGTCCCTAAACTGTCCTCAGACATAGAGTACTACGCACCGCTCGCTATTATGGTAGGAATTCTCCTGTATCCATTGTCTTATGCAGGATTTTTAATTGCTGGTCATCACTTATTTGACCTAAGCTGGTTGGGGATGACCATATATCTGATGCTTATGCCACTGACAGGTGTCTTCGCGTATTGGTTTTTTAAGTATTTAAAACACATAAGTTACAAGTGGAGATATATGCTTTTGATGGTCAGCAGAAAAGATACTTTACAGGAATTACAGTCAGAAAAAAAACGATTAAAGGAATTGCTTTTTGATGACTAAACTCAGAAGTTTTCTATTTAGAATTCCCAAGGTTGATTCTAATAAATAACGTATTTTTGTTGAACATTATAATTCAATCTTTTTAGGGATGAGGAAAGTTATTTTATTTGCTTTAACAATGTTTTTAATCACAAGTTGTGGAGAAGAAGAGAAACCAACACGACCAGAAGTGATCAAAGAAACGTATAGACCTTTGACTGTCTTAGATGAAAACGGGAAATATACTGAATGGTATCCTGGCCATAAACAAGTTAAAATTACTGGTCGAAAAGACAAAGAGGGTAAGCGTACAGGGATATGGAAGTATTATTCTGAGCAAGGAACTGAATTGAGCATCACTTTATACAAGCAAGGATTAAGAGATGGACACATCATTGTGAAACACCCCAACGGTGCAATCCATTATTCAGGTGAATACCTAAACGATGAGCCAATCGGAGAGTGGAAGTTCTACGATGAACAAGGTCAACTCGTTGAAACCAAAAATTATTCGAAGTAAAAATGTCTAGAATTCCTTCACATATCATTGATGAAATCATGAATACTGCGCGTATTGAAGAGGTCATTGGCGAATATGTGCAATTGAAAAAATCTGGATCAAATTATAAAGGACTGAGCCCATTTACAGAAGAAAAAACACCTTCTTTTATGGTGAGTCCAGCCAAGCAAATTTTTAAATGTTTCTCTACAGGAAAGGGAGGAACCGCAGTTTCATTTTTAATGGAATTGGAACAATTCAGTTATCCTGAAGCTCTTAGGTGGTTAGCAGAGCGCTACAATATTCAATTGCCAGAGGCCAAGCCTTTGTCGCCAGAGGAGCAACAAGAACTTACAGAGAGAGAAAGTCTGCAAATCATTAATACCTACGCAAAAGACTTTTTTGTTGATACCATTAAGAATACCAATGAAGGAAAAAACATTGGGTATACTTATTTTAAAGAAAGAGGATTTAGAGATGATACCATTGAAAAGTTTCAACTGGGGTACTGTCCAAGAAGTGAAAAATCTTTTACCGATACTGCGCTGGAGAAAGGATACAAGCAAAAGTATTTAGAACAACTTGGATTAACCAAGACCAGCAACGACAGGAAATTCGATTTCTTTAGCGGAAGGGTGATTTTCCCCATTCATTCTGTGTCAGGAAAGGTATTAGGATTTGGTGGGAGAACCTTACAAACGAATTCAAAAACAGCAAAATATTTTAATTCTCCGGAAAGTATCCTTTACGATAAAAGTAAGGTGCTGTATGGAATTTATTTTGCGAAAAACGAAATCATTAAACAAGACAATTGTTTTTTAGTTGAAGGATATACTGATGTAATTAGTTTGTCGCAATCTGGTGTTGAAAATGTAGTTTCAAGTAGTGGAACTTCCCTTACAAAAGGTCAGATTAAACTGATTCAAAGGTACACGCAAAACATTACCGTTTTATACGACAGTGATGCAGCAGGAATTAAGGCTTCTTTTCGAGGAATTGATTTGTTGTTGGAAGAAGGAATGAGCGTTAAAGTGGCTTTGTTCCCTGAAGGTGAAGACCCAGATTCCTTTGCGAAAAGCGTAAGTACAGAAGAGCTAAAGGCTTATTTACACGAGAATCAAAAAGACTTTGTCGGATTTAAAACCGATGTTTTACTTGAAGGAACAGAAAACGATCCTATCCAACGTGCTGGGTTGATTAAAGAAATTATAAGCTCTATCGCCTTAATACCGGACAGTATCACACGTTCTGTTTACCTCAAACAAACGGCAGATCAATTCGAGATTGAAGAGCAGACCTTGTTGAATGAGTTGAACAAAATTCGACGTAGAAAACAAAATGAAAGTAGAGGACTTCCAGTTCCACAAGAGGAGGCAGACGTTGAGTTCATAAAGAAAAAAGCACCGAAGCAAGGTGAAAGTACCCTCAGAGATTTCTACGACCAAGAGTTTGACTTACTCAGAATATTAGTCCTTTATGGAAGTCGTGCAATCGAACTAGAGGAAGCACCTGAAGAAAACACAGGTGAACCTGTAGAAGTGAGTGTGGCTGAATTAATTATTCATGAGTTGCAAAAAGATGACTTAAGTTTTCATAATCCTTTGCTTCAGAAGATTTACTTGCTTTGTGTACAAGGACTTGAAGAAAATATATTTTATGAACCTGCGCGTTTTTTGCGTCATGAAGATCCAGAAATAGTGAGCTTCGTTACAGATATTATGTCGCCACGTTATGAACTGAGTCGAAAGTGGTTGAGTGATTTTAAGATTGAAACAACGGAGGAAATACATAAAATACCACAAGCGGTTAAGGAATCACTTTATGCGTTTAAGAATTCTGTGATAATGAGAAGAATTGAAGAAATTCAGGAAGAGTTAAAGAACAATATGACCTATGAACCTGAGGTGGTAAATGAGTTGTTGAGTGAACAAATTCTACTTGAACGAATTAAAGGAAGGTTCGCAGAGCAACTGGGACGAATAATTTTATAATTGAAAGACCATGTTTACATTATTTCTTGATTTTACTATAGGTACTTATAAGGCTTCCTTTTTGGTGGTCCTTATTTGGATTGCAACCATTGTGGTGACAATCATTTTCAATCGATTCATTAAACGTATCTTAAGTCGTTACCTCAAAAAGCCCAACATAAAAATTAAGGGAACGCGAATTACTTTATTGAGAGTGTTGAATCAGGTCTTGTATTTGGCCGCTTTTGTGGTCGGATTTCAGGCTTTTAGACTCGAAAATGAGAACATTTCTATACGCGAATTTTTAAGCTACGATATTGTTCCGAAAATGGCTGACGGTAAATTCCACCTGAGCATGATGGATGTGATTACCATTATTTTCGTGTTTGCACTTTCTCGTTTTATTATCAACATCTTTAAAATTTATATTGATCGTAGATTTACAGGGAATAAAGACTTTGATGAAGGAACGCGATTCGTTTATATTCAACTCGCGAAATACATCATTTATACTTTTGCGACCATCATCTCATTGCAATTCCTGTTTTCTGATTTAAGTGTATTGTTGGCAGGTTCTGCAGCGGTTTTTGCTGCTTTAGCTTTAGGACTTCAAGGCATGTTCAGGGATTTGGTTTCTGGGATTGTCTTGCTTTTTGAAGGAACCGTGAAAGTAGGAGATATCGTTCGTTTTACAAGTCCAGTTACTGGGGAAGACATAATTTCTAGGGTCTTGAAAATTCATGTGAGAACGGCTAAAGTTGAAACACGTGATGGAAACACCTTGATTATTCCAAACTCTTTATTGACACAAGATAAAATAGAAAACTGGACCTTCAATCAAGGGCCTACTCGTTTTCATATCAATATGAGAATTGCCTATGGTACAGACACAGAGTTGGTGAAGAAAATCCTAAAACAAGCTGTTTTAAGTCACCCCGAAGTGAAAAAAACCAAAGGGGCTTCAGTACGAATTATTAACTTCGGTGAATATGCCCTAGAAATGGGTGTCGTGTTTTGGGCGGAAGAGAAATGGTTCTCCGATTACTATATGTCTGAAATCAGATTTGAAATCGACAGACTCTTTAGAGAACATGGAATCAAAATTCCTTTCCCACAACGAACAATACACATGTCACAAGAAGATCGTCCCAATTATGGGAAGTCTTCGGGGCTTGATGCAATTAAAGAGTAAGGAAAACTTCTTCTTGATCTTCTGCTTTCTGCCCCTAAAAACGATTCACACTTATCCTTGATGAGGTCGTATATCCTTCACCATTAATTGAGGTGTGGTTCTTCCTCTAAATTGATTTTCTTCTAAGGTGAAAACCATATCAAATGCTCCTTGGGTTACAATGTCTAAAGCTTCTGGACATTTGAAGTAAATAGCATCAATGTGTTTTTGGAAATCGGGTTGATAAACCTTCATTTTTAAATGCTCATCTTTTAAAAGCTTCGCGCCATGGGCATATACATTTCTTGCCACAAACAAAGGCTTCATGTTTTCTGGACCATGTGGTTCAAACTGCTTTAAAACTCGCATCAGTCGTGGAACTTCGTAAATAGATTCACCGAGATTAAATAAATGACCAAAAGGCAATTCTTTTTCTATGATTTGCTCCGGAATAAGACTTTCGCTACCAATGATTTTACGTACCTCCTCATCAAACAATTCAATAAAACGAGGTAGGTGCTCACCTTTTAAGGTTAACCCAGCAGCAAAGTAATGTCCTCCAAACTTTTCTATCACTTCACTGCACTGTTCTAAGATATCGTACATATTCACACCTGCTATGCTTCGTGCTGAACCTGTCCAAGTTTCACCATCTTCAGATTGGGTAAGTACTATGGTAGGACGATAATGCTTTTCGATTAAACGTGAGGCAACAATTCCAATTACTCCTTTGTGCCAGTCGGCATCATAAACTACAGTTGTACATTTTTGTTCAAAGTTTGAATCGGCTTCAATTGCCGCCAAAGCTTCCTCAGTGATGTTTTTATCAAGTGCCCTGCGCTCTTCATTATAATCATGAATGGTTTGGGCTATTGTTCTGACCTCCTGCTCATCTTTAGAAGTTAAGAGTCTAACTGCTTTTTTAGCATCATCGATTCGCCCCGCAGCATTAATTCTTGGTGCGATTGTGAAAACAATATCGGTAAAAGACAATGGTTTTTCTTTCTTCGCAAGGTTCAGCATGGTGTCGATACCATAACGAGTGTTCTCATTCAGTTGTTTAAGTCCATATTGCGCGAGTATTCTATTTTCTCCTGTGACCGGAACAATGTCAGCCGCAATACTAATGGCAAGTAAATCTAAATCGGCTAAAAGAGGAGTTTCATCCCATTGATTTTTCTGTATTAATGCCTGCAAAAGTTTAAATCCAACGCCACAACCTGAGAGGTCTTTGTAAGGATATGAACAGTCTTTTCTTTTGGGATCGAGCACTATAGCCTCAGGAAGATGCTCTCCTGGAGTATGGTGGTCGCAAATGATTACATCTACACCAAGTGTATTGGCAAGTTCCACTTTGTCATTGGCTTTAATTCCACAATCAAGTGTAATAATTAAAGAAAACCCTTGCTCATGCGCCACACGAATTCCTTTTTCACTCAAACCATATCCCTCTTCATAACGATCTGGAATGTAGTAAGCGACTAAATCTGTCAGTTGCGATAGGTATCCATAAACTAAGGACACTGCAGTGGTTCCATCTACATCATAATCTCCGTAAACCATGATTTTCTGCCCTTCTTCAAGTGCATTATTGAGTCTGTCCACCGCTTTATCCATGTCTTTCATTAGAAAAGGATCGTGTAATTCATCAAGTGTTCCTCTGAAAAAAGAACGTGCAGCATCGAAATCTGTTATACCTCGTTGGACTAACATATATGCTACAACTTCAGAAACATTCATTTCTTTTTTTAACGCTTCTACTTTATCTAAATTTGGAGCGTCTTTAATAAGCCATTTTGTATTCATTTCCTGGTAATTTTGATTTAGGTCTTATTTAAGTTAGGAAAAATATTGAGGTATTCTAATTAATTATGGGTGAAAATAATTAAAAGTGAATAATTAAAAATGATAAATGTATAATTAATAAAGAAAAATTGGGTCCATCAAAATTCTTCATTGATCACTTCTCATTTAATAAAAAATAATGGTTGTTATAGATAGATGAGCGAAAAAAAATCAAAGCCATTAGAAGATAAAAGTTCTACTTTTGCAATCCAAACTGTAAGATTAAGTCAGTATTTAGTTGCAGAAAGAAGGGGATATGTTTTGTCGAAGCAATTACTTCGTTCAGGAACAGCCGTAGGTGCTTTGATTAGAGAAGGTGAGTTTGCTGCAAGCAAAGCTAATTTTGTCAATAAGTTTACGGTTTCACTTCAAAACTTGGTGTTTGCACTAAAACGCACTCATTGATCATTGATCATTCATCACTTCCTCAAACCCCTCATCAATCAGCAGATTGCTTCCCTCAGCTGCTTTTACCGCCAATTGGTCACAGCGTTCGTTTTCGGCGTGGCCTGCATGACCCTTCACCCAAACAAATTTTGGAGAATGAATTTTATGCACTTCTAAATAGCGTTTCCATAAATCAACATTCTTTTTACCTTTAAATCCTTTTTTCTGCCAATTAAAAACCCAACCTTTTTCTACTGCATCAACAACATACTTTGAGTCAGAATAGATGGTTACTTTATGTTTGTTGCTTTTTAAAGCTTCTAGTGCAACAATAACAGCAAGTAATTCCATGCGATTATTGGTGGTTTTGCGAAACCCTTGGGAGAGCTCTTTCTCTATACCTTTAAAGCGAAGTAGAGCTCCATAACCACCTGGACCTGGATTCCCTTTCGCCGCACCGTCTGTATAAATTTCAATTGCCATACAAACAAAGCTAAGTTTTTGTTCCAAAATAGAACAGGGTTTCCTATGAATATTTTTTTTAGGCAATGTTGAAACGATTTTCAGGGGCTTGTGGGTAGGTGTAAACATCTTTAAATCAATATTTAAGGTTTGATTTATTTTGTTTTGAATCTAGTAAAGATTAAATTAATGTTAAATAATGGAAACTTTAAGCATGAAAATAGTTTCCATCGTTTATTTATATGTACTTTTGCGCACAAATGGATAAAAAGCGTAAAGAAATAATCGATAAATCAGCAATGATTTTTCTGCGACACGGAATTAGGTCCGTGACAATGGACGACCTAGCCAGAGAGTTGGGGATGTCTAAAAAAACCATCTATACCCATTTTAAAGATAAAGATGAATTGGTCATCCAAATCGTAACGACTTTAATAGAGCGAAATCAAGTGGCTTGTGAGGTCGGAAGAGCAAAGTCGGAAACAGCAATTGATGCCATGATGAGCATTAGTGAATTCTCCACACGTTTGTTTACAGAAATTCACTCATCGGTGTTTTATGACTTACAAAAATACTATCCTGAAGCATGGAACATTATTAAACAATACCGATTAAGTTTTATTAGCGATCAGATTACCCAAAATATTATACGAGGACAAGAAGAAGGCTTGTACATCGCAGAATTGGACCCGAAAATAATGGCGGGTATACATTTGTCAGTTGTGAGTATGCTAACAGATAGTAATGTTTTCGAAGTGGTAGCAAACGAGTATGGTGCGTTGTTAGAGGAAATAGTTTTGTTTCAGCTGCGGGGAATCGTAAATGATAAAGGAAGAAAGTTAATGTCAAAATACATGAAAAACAATAAGTAATGAACAGTTTAAAAACAGTTGTAATTTTAACTTTTGTGTTTGTAATTCAAACTACATTTTTTGCACAAGAGTTTTCACTTTTTGAAGCGCAAAGTTATGCTTTAGAAAATGCTGAGCAAATCAAACGATCAGAGTTGGATTTGGAGTCCGCGAAAAAACAAGTTGTAGAAACACGAGCAATGGGTTTGCCACAAATTAATGCCGAGGGAAGCTTTCAACAGTTTATTAATATCCCTACTCAGGTAGTTGATGGTGCTTTGATGGGACAGCCAGGAACAAACGTTGAGTTTCGAATGGGTCAAGAATACAATGCCAATGCTGGAGCAACATTAAATCAATTGATTTTTAATGGATCTTATTTTATTGGTTTACAAGTGTCAAAATTCTATACCGAATTTGTTTCAACAAACATCAAGAAGTCACAAGAAGATGTTTTGATGAATGTCACGCAAGCTTATCAAATGGCTTTGGTAAGTGCAAGGAATAAAGCTTTTGTGGATACTTTGGTTGGCTTAACAGAAGAATTAATCAACAAGCAAAGGGCGCTTTATGAAATCGGTTTGATTACTGAAGAAGAAGTTCAGCAAACTGAATTTTCATTGTTGTCTGCTCAAGCCAACCTAGTTGCAGCCAATACCGCACATCAAAATGCTTTGGTTATGCTTAAATTAACAATGGCTTATCCGATGGATAAGGAAATTACGTTAACTGAAGATTTAGATCAGTTATTGTCGGATCAAGAAAGGGAACTTTCAGGAGAAATTGAAAACAACTTAGAGTTAGAATTACTTAAAAAACAAAAAGTTCTTTCAGAATATGATTTGAAAAACATCAGAATGACCAATTATCCTCAATTGGTTGGGTTCTTTAATCATCAGTTTAACGCTTACAGAAGTGAGTTTGATTTTTTCAAGAGTAACCAATCATGGTTTAACCAAACAGTATGGGGCTTGAAACTCACCGTACCTATTTTCGCAGGTGGTGAGAGATGGGCGAAAATCCAAAAAGCCAAGATAGCCATTAAACAAGATGAGTTAATGGTCCAAGAGTTTCAACGCTCTTTACAAGCCCAAGAAGTTCAGTTGAATAATGAATTGAGAAGTGCAAGAGCAAATTTGAAATTGCAAAGACAAAACATTCAGTTGGCTAAAATCATTCATGAAAATGCTTTAGTAAAAGCAGAGATTGGAAAAGAAAACAGTATCATGGTGACTCAAAAATACAATCAACTTGTACAAGCCCAAAGTCAGTATGTAAGTGCAATGGTGGAAGTGTTCAACAAGAGGTTAGAGTTGGACAAATTATACAATGAATTAATAAGAAAATAATAGTTTTAAGACCGATGAAAAAATACTTTAAATCACTGATTGTTTTAGGAATACTAACATCAGTAGCGAGCTGTGGTTCAGATGCGAAATTGGATAAGTTAAAGGAGAAAAGATCAACTTTAAAAGTTCAATTAGCAGAGATTGACCAGCAAATTAAAAGTTTGGATACTGCGAAGGTAGTTATGCTACCTCTTGTTGAAGCAACGCCAGCGGAAATTAGAACATTCAAACATAAAGTGGTTGTGCAAGGAGATATTGAAACCGATAAAGCAGCAATGATTGTTGCCGAGGCAAGTGGGTTAATTCGCTCCATTACTGTAAAAGAAGGTCAAACAGTTTCAAAAGGACAAGTGTTGGCAAGAATTGACACTGAAATATTGGCCAGTAATATTAAAGAACTTCAAACGCAACTTGATTTCGCAGAGTATAACTTAGAAAAACAATCACAACTTTTCGATCGTGGTGTAGGTACAGAGTTTGAATTGAAGCAAGCAAAAAACCAAGTAGCGGCTTTGCGCTCACAATTGAATACGGTAAAAACACAATCGTCTAAATCTACTGTGAGAGCACCATACAGTGGAGTGGTGGATGAGATTGTTACACATGAAGGTGAAATGGCAAGTCCGCAGTCTCCAATTTTAAGGCTAGTCAACAATAAAGAAGTAGATGTTATCGGAAATATTTCTGAACACTATTACAGAACAATAAAAGAAGGAACTAAGGTTGAAGTTTTTGTGCCGACACTTAGAGATACCTTTGATTTGGAAGTCAGTTCTGTAGGAAACTTTATTAATCCTACCAATAGAACGTTCAGAATTAAAGCCAAAATCAAGAACAATGAGAGATTATTGCCGAATATGCTAGCTGAAATGCACATTACAGACTTGGTTATTGATAGTTCTGTAGTGGTTCCCGCTGTTTCGTTATTAAAAACTCAGAAAAACGAAAGTTATATTTTTGTATTGAAAAAAGAAGGTGAAAACTATGTTGCAAAGCAAGTTATGATTGAAGTAGTGAGTCAATACCAAAATAGTGCAGCCATAAACCTGATCGATACTAAAATTAACGCAGGAGATTTAATTGTTTCAGCAGGAGGGCGCGGAATTTCTGATGGAGATGTTGTTCGAATCGAGATAAAATAGAGTGATGGAAAAGAAAAATAAAATAAAGCTTTTTGGAATGTCCAATTGGGCAGTGAATAACTCCAAAACAGTTTTCTTGATTATTGCGATCCTTTTTATTGGTGGAGCTTTTTCTTACCAATCGATGCCCAAAGAAAACTTTCCAGAGTTACAAATCCCTGAAATTTATATTGGTATTGCTAAGCCAGGTTCTTCTCCGAAATATATGTCAGAGAAAATTGCTGAGGCCATTGAAAAGAAAGTAAAA
Organism: Brumimicrobium sp.; assembly: GCF_048268645.1. Taxonomy (NCBI): domain Bacteria; kingdom Pseudomonadati; phylum Bacteroidota; class Flavobacteriia; order Flavobacteriales; family Crocinitomicaceae; genus Brumimicrobium; species Brumimicrobium sp. The sequence goes on from NZ_JBLWVE010000017.1 coordinate 38,355, forward strand.
TCGATCAAGAAAGTAGACGAAATCAATGCCGATTCACAACACGGATATACAACCATTCGTGTCAAGTTTGAATTTGGAATAGATGTCAATGATGGATTAAACAAAGTGAAAGACGCTGTAGATCAGGCGCGTGCCGAGTCAGATTTCCCGGAATTACCTGTTGAACCCAATATTTTCGAGATTAATCCTAGTGATTTCCCAATCATGAACATCAACTTGAGTGGTGATAGTCCAAAGGTATTAAAAGAAATTGCTGAGGACCTTAAGGATTTGATTGAAGATTTAACTGAAATCAATGAAGTGAATATCCGTGGTGTTCAGGAAGAGGAAATGCGTATTGATGTTGACCGCTTGAAAGCTGAAGCGGTTCAAGTTTCGATAACTGACATCGAGAATGCTGTTTCTGCAGAACACGCAACAATTTCTGGAGGTGAAATCTTAATGAATGGAATGAGAAAAACCATTATGATTGATGGTGAGTTCCAAAATGCAGAAGAACTTGGAGAGATTATCGTGAAGCAAGAAGACTATATGCCGGTAAAATTGAAGGATATTGCTGATGTGTACTTTGGAAATGGGGATACCACTTCTTTTGCACGTGAGTTTGGTTCTCCTGTGGTGATGCTTGACATTATTAAACAAGGTGGTGAAAACTTATTGATTGCCGCTGATAAAATCAATGATATAGTTCAAAAAGCCAAAGATGAAAATGTTATTCCTCGAGGGGTAAATGTTTCTATTACCAATGACCAATCTGACCAAACACGTGATATGGTGGCTAACCTTGAGAATTCTATTGTGTTTGGAGTAATATTGGTGGTTATCGTTCTACTTTTCTTCCTTGGTGCAAGAAACGCTATGTTTGTTGGGGTAGCAATTCCTCTCTCTATGTTGATGTCGTTCATGATTCTACAAACAATGGGGGTTACCTTAAATACTATTGTGTTGTTTGCCCTGGTACTTGCTTTAGGTATGCTGGTGGATAACGGAATTGTGGTCGTCGAGAACATATATCGTTTAATGGATGAGGAAAATTATCCCCCATTTAAAGCAGCAATTCATGGAGTTAGTGAAGTGGCTTGGCCAATTATTGCCTCCACAGCTACAACTTTAGCGGCCTTTGTTCCGTTGGCGATATGGCCTGGAATATTTGGTGAGTTTATGAAGTTTCTTCCCATTACTTTGATGATTGTTTTAGGCTCATCCTTGTTTATTGCTTTGGTTATTAACCCGGTTCTTACGGCATTATACATGACGGTTGAACAAAAAAAACCAAAGAAAACGAAAACCCTAATTTATGGTGCAGCTACCATTGGAATAGGATTCTTGTTGGTGATGTTTAATATGGTTGTTTTTGGTAATATTGTAATGTTAATTGGAATCATAGCATTGCTAAATACTTTTGTTTTCTTTCCAGGTACAGTTGCTTTCCAAGAAAAGTTATTACCGGTACTAGAAAGATGGTACAGAAATTTTTTGACTTTCGCATTGAAAGGGTCAAGACCTATTCTATTTATCGTTGGGACTTTCGTATTGCTTATTGGGTCTATTGTTTTATTTACATTGAATCAACCAAAGGTTGAGTTCTTCCCTTCAAATCAAGCCAAGTTTGCAAACGTATTCATAACGCATCCAATTGGAACGGACATTATGGAAACAAACAAATCTGCATTGTTAATTGAAGAAAAAATCAATGAGATTCTAAGTCCATACATGGAAGGAATGGATCCAAATAATGTGAAAAAATCAGACTTGGTGCAGTCCATTATCGCACAGGTTGGGAAAGGTACAAGTGAACAAGGGATGGACATGGGGAATACCCCGCATAAAGCGAGAATTACCATCGACTTTACCGAGTTCCAATACCGTGACTCATTAAATACAACAGGTTATATTTTAAAGAAACTACAAAACGAACTAAGGGGAATTCTTCCAGCTGACGTTCAATTGTCGATTAAGAAAAATGAGATGGGACCGCCTCAAGAGGCCCCAATTAATATTGAGTTGACGAATATTTCTAAAGGAGAATATAAAGAGCTGATCTTAATTGCAACTGAAGTGAAGAAGTATCTAGACCGTCAAGCTGTTGAAGGTGTGGATGAATTGAAACTCAACGTTGAAGCAACCCGTCCAGAGATTCCGATTGTGGTAGATAGAGATCAAGTGAGAAAACTAAATGCTTCTACATCACAAGTGGGTATGGCCATTCGCCAAGCACTCTTGGGAGCAGATATTGCAACATTCACAAAGGACGAAGAAAATTATGATATGGTCGTTCGATTCAAACAAAACTCACGTTATGATTTGGATGCCTTGTTGGATCAAAAATTAATGTTTAGAAATAACAAAGGACAATTGTTGAATATTCCGATTCGAAGTGTGATTGAAGAACCTGAAGAAAACATTTCATACACGGGAGTGGTAAGAGAGGATCAAACTTCAAAGGTGATTATCTCCTCAGATGTTACCGAAGGGTATAATGGAAATGAAGTGGTTGAAGCGCTTAAAGAAAAAATGTTAGACTATGTATCGGAAGGAGGGTTACCTAAAGATGTGAAGTATAGTTTTACTGGACAACAACAGGAACAAGCGGATGAAATGGCCTTTTTAAGTAATGCTTTGTTAATCGCTGTTTTCTTAATATTGTTGATTATTGTAACACAGTTTAACTCGTTTTCTACTCCTGCAATTATCTTGTTCTCTGTTCTTCTTTCATTCATTGGAGTGTTCTTGGGATTAGCATTGAGCGGACAAACATTCGTGATTATGATGACCATGATCGGTATTATCTCGTTGGCTGGAGTTGTGGTAAATAACTCTATTGTATTGATTGATTACACGAATCTTATCCGTAGAGAAAATCGTGATAAATTAGGCCTTGAAGAAACTGAATTAGAGCCAGATGATGAGGTCGTAGCAGCTACAATCCGTGGGGGAGAAGTACGTTTACGTCCTGTTTTGTTAACGGCAATAACAACAGTTCTTGGATTATTGCCACTGGCAACGGGATTAAATATTGACTTTGTTGGTTTGTTAACCGATTATGATCCCAACATTTTCTTTGGTGGAGACAATAATATGTTTTTTGCACCTATGGCTTGGACGATTATTTATGGTTTGACATTCGCAACCTTCTTAACCTTAGTTATTGTCCCAGCAATGTATTTGAGTCTTTATAGATTTAAAGTGTGGATCTACAAGAAAATGAAATGGACCTTGAAAACTAACGTTTAGTTCTTTTGTTATAAATTATACTCAAAATTGCGGCGCTCTGTTTATAGGGTGCCGCTTTTTTGTTTCACATGATGAAAGGGTGCAAGGATGACGTTGGTCTTCGACCACTGATTTCCAGTAGATTATAAAATAATAATATATGATTTTGAATTAAACGAACTGATAAAGAGTAAGTTAAAAAATACGTCATCATCGGCATGCCAGTTTGAACAAACCGCACAAAAACAATTATCTATTGTCCATGATCAATTATTTTCTCCACCGCCTTCCACAAATCCCTAGCGGTATAATCCCAAGAAAAGGCTTTGGCGCGCTCTAAACCTTTTGCAATTAATTCGTCCCTTAAGTCCTTGTCTGTTAGAATGACCTTTAATTGGCTGGTTATTGAATCTACAGAATAGGGGTCGCAATACAAAACGGCATCTTCTCCTATCTCAGGAAGGGCTGTTAAATTTCCAGCTAAAACCGGAACTCCTGATTGCATGGCTTCAACCAATGGTATACCAAATCCCTCAAAGTAGCTTACAAAAGAAAGACAATCTGCACCTGCCATAATTTTAGCCAAACGATCTAAGGAAACATGTCCTGTAAAGTGAATAAAGGATTTCATGTTTTCATCAACCTTAATGGTTTGACTTTTCCACATGGATTCCCCCACAATTAATAAATGATGTGGAATGGCCCCTTTTGATTTTAATTTGGAGTAGGCTTCTATCAATCGTTGAAGATTTTTGCGTTTATGGATTGCTCCAACAAAGAGAACATAAGGATGACCTGCTGTGAATTCTTGTTGAACTTTGATTTTTTCTTCCGTTTGTATTTGTTGAAATACAGGAGAAACTCCATTGTAAGTGACATCAATTTTATCAGCTTCAATTCCATAGGTATCAATAATATCCGCTTTTGAAAAATGAGAAACCGTGCAGATGCGATCGGCCCTTTGAGCAAATAATGGAAATCGTTTTTTTAAAAACTTCAAAGCGCTTTTGGGCAAGTCACTTGGATTGTGTTCAAAATTTAAATCATGAATTACCGTGAGTTGTGGTAAATCTGTTTTTAGTGATAAATAGCCATCTGTAGAAACAAAAACATCACATTTGTACTTTTTTAAAGCCCTTGGAATTGCATAATCAAACCAAATGATTTGCAATATTGGATGCCTTGCAGGTGGATTAACCACAACTGGAGTGATGTTGTTTGAAAAGATAAACTTTTGATCAAAAGGCCTGTCAAAAAAGAAAATAAACTCATGCTCAGGGTGCTGTTGGGTAATTCTCAACATGGTTTCATAAGTGTACCACCCAAAACCCTCCATTTTATTCTTTAGTAAAAACCTCGCATTTATGCCTATTCTCATGTTCCCAAAGATATTAATATTCTCCTTATTTATGGCTACTCTTAATGTTTGGTGCCAAGTTTGTATAAACGGGGGCGTACAATGGACAATTAGAAGAAATATAATGCTTAACGTTTAATTTATTGGTCTCAGAAAGAGTTAAAACTATGTTATTGATAGACCTTGGGATTAGTGCATCTCGCTTTAGCTTCTAAAAATCTTATTTGATAGTAGACTTTAGATGTTAGACAAATAGTCTAATATCTAATGGTCAACTATTTTTTTAAGCATAGAATTTTATTCTCATGTGAACCTATGGTACTTTTGTCCATAGTGGTTCAATTTTACGAGGCTTCACTCAATACACTTGGAGCAAAGGCATAAACTCACAAGATTTTTTATTTATATTAAACTAAAAGCAGTACTTTTGTCCATTAAATTAAAGAGAACCGATAACATTTTATCATTCGAATAATCACATTAAGAACCATGTTTTTATTGCGCTTCCTTCGAAACAGCATATAGTATTATGGAAAAAGCATTAGCCGTTTTTCAATCATTAGCGTCAGAATTATTAGCAGATGAAAAAGTTAAATCTGTTGTGGATTATATTCCAGCAGAGCAGTTGTTCGACCGCTTAGACCTTTCTTTAAACGACAATCCGATTGATGATGCAACACATTTGGAGAAGTTGAAGGCCTTGATTATGGCAACACCAAGAACTGCAACAAACGGCTTTTTTAATCAGCTGTATGGAGGGAGAAATGAAAAAGCAGTACTCGGAGAATTGCTTGCTGTTTTGTTAAATAATAGCATGTACACCTACAAAGCTGCAGGCGCACAGGTAGGTGTTGAGAAAGTAGTTTTGCGTAAAGTTTGTGAAACAATCGGTTGGGATACAAATGCTGATGGAACCTTTGCTACTGGAGGCTCGCTGACCAATTTCATGTCTATGTTAATGGCCCGTGATGCTGCAAACAGTAAAGTGAGATTTGAAGGTGTTCGTCAAAGAATGACGGTTTATACTTCCATAGAGTCTCATTACAGTATTCCGAAAAATGCTGCTTTTGCTGGAATCGGTAGAGACAATGTGCGTTATATTCCTGTGAATAATGTTGGAGAAATGGACCCTGTGGCGTTAGATAAAGCCATTGCAAAAGATGTTGCTGATGGCTTACTCCCTGTGTTGGTTAATGCCACTGCAGGGACAACTGTTTTGGGGGCGTTTGACAACGTAGAGGCAATCAATGCGGTTTGTAAAAAACACGATGTCTGGATGCATGTAGATGGTGCTTATTGTGGTTCTGTTATTTTCAGTAAAAAATACAAACATCACCTAAAAGGCCTCGAAAATGTAGACTCTTTTAGCTTCAATGCCCATAAAATGATTGGTACGCCCTTAACTTGTTCCATTATTGTGGTAAAAGACAAAAAGCATTTGCGTGACTCCTTTGCAAACGATGCAGAGTACCTTTTTCAAACTGATGAGGATGAGTTTAACCCAGGGAAAACTTCACTACAATGTGGTCGAAGAAATGATGCTTTGAAGTTCTGGACTTTATGGAAAAGTGTGGGTACAAAGGGACTTGAGAAAATTGTTGATCACCAATTTGCCCTAGCAGATACCGCAAGAGAATATGTGAAAAATCATCCAGATTATACTTTCTATAGTTTTGATGACTCGATCTCAGTGTGCTTCAATTACAAAAACATTCCCGCACAGGAGCTGTCGGTGAAACTCTATGAAAAGGCCGAATTGATGGTGAGTCACGGAAACTTTCAAGAAAATGATTTTATTCGCTTCGTTACCATTAATGCTCAAAATAGCCATGATGAAATTTTAGCTTTCTTTAAAAGGTTAGAGGAATTCGTTGAAGAACACATGCCGGAGTATAGTGATGTGAAAACTATATAATTGAGAAATGCTTTCTCTCGGATTAAAATGGTATTTTGGTAAAAATTGACTTCTGGTTAAGTGGAACTAACCCCAATTTATTCCTAATTCAAAACTAATAATCATCTGAACTTTATCACCGTAACTTCGTCCATTAAGGTGATTTCAGGATAGAAACGCTGCATCTTTTCTCGCATATCGTCATGGTCTTCAAATCCATCATTTTTTAAGTCTTCACTTGTCACATTTGCCAAGTCTGTGTAATATACGGAAACTACCTCTACGATTTGTTGACGTTTTGTGCTAGCGCTTTCAAACAATAATTTGCCTAAAGCAATGTTTCTCCGACCTTTTCTAATGGTGGTTAACTTGCCTTTCTTCAAAGCATCAAATACATCTTCGTGTAAGCTTAATTTCTGCATTTTTTTGGTAAATAAAAGTCGGATGACTTCGAATTAAAAATAATCTTCTGTTAAAGTACGAATTTTCATTCCTTAAATAACCAATATTTTTTTGTAGTTTTATTCTTAAAAATAAAGAAAATGAAAACGCTATTACTATTACTTAAATTGATTTTATCACTCAGTGTTTTTGCTCAAACAGGACTTCAATCTACCCAAACTATGACCCACGATGGAAAAACAAGAGAGTATATTCTTTATGTTCCTCAGTCGTATGACGGCGCAGTGGAATTCCCTTTAGTTATCAATTTGCATGGCTATACTTCTAACATGAACGAGCAATTATTGTATGGTGACTTTCGTAAAATTGCAGATACAGCAAATTTTATTTTGGTTGTTCCGAATGGCTTAGTTGATGGCTCAGGGAATCAACATTGGAATTTCTTTCAACCTAATGGAGAAGATGATCTAGGCTTTTTATCTGCATTGATAGATGAATTAAGTACTAACTATACGGTTAATACCAACAGGGTTTATTCTACCGGAATGAGCAATGGTGGATATATGAGTATTCATCTGGCGTGTAATCTTTCTCATAAAATTACCGCAGTAGCATCGGTTACCGGCACAATGAATCCATATGCAATGTCGTCTTGCTCACCCAACAGGCCTGTTCCAACTATGTTGATACATGGGACTAATGATCCTACTGTTCCTTATAATGGAACAGCGACATCTGCTTCGGTTCCAAGCGTTATTGCACATTGGGTGGCTCAAACCAATGCTAACCCAACACCTGTTGTTACCAATGTACCAGACATTTCTACAACAGATGGATGTACAGCTGAGCATCATTTGTATACGGGAGGAACCAATGGTGCTTCTGTTGAACTGTTTAAAATTATTGATGGTGGACATACTTGGCCAGGCGCTCCAGTTAATGTTGGAGTAACGAACCAAGACATTGATGCAAGTACTGAAATTTGGAGGTTCTTTAGTCAATTCTCTACTTCCGAATTGGTAAGTGTTCAAGAAGAATTTATGGATTTGGTGACACTCTACCCTAATCCTTCACAAGGAAGTATTAAAATATCTCCGAAACAATCGATCGACAGAATTCTGGTTTTATCATCTGAAGGAAAAGTGATACGCTCTATAGAGAATATAATTCAAGAAATTAGCATTGACAATTTAGATTCAGGAATTTATTTTGTTCAAATTCAAACCAAAGATAAATCCATTTCACAAAAAGTAATTGTAAACTAATCATTCACCATTACAAACCTCTTCCTTTTCGATTAAAACTAAAGTCAACCTTATAATAGAATATTGGCAAGAAGCCTAATTGATAACGTTCTGCTATTGGTTCTGCAGATGGATTAATCAAGTTGGGAGCATAGCTTAATGCCAAAATGTTTTCTGTATTTAGGATGTTGACTAAATCCAATCCAATTTCATGGGTGAGCTTCTCTGTATTTAAAACATAAGTTATTTTGAAATCCAGTCTGAAGTAATCCTTAAATTGACGGGTATTAAATAAAGAATCTTTGTAAACGAGTTCGTTGGTGGCAATTGTTTGATCTATATCTACATAGCCATACCTTCTTCCTCCCGCAGCAGTAACTTTTACACCTGCAGAAATCATGTTCTTATCATTGATTTTGAATTCCTTTCCTGCCAAGAAGTTCACCGCATAGTTTCCGTTGAAATCTGTATTTCTTTCGATTCCATCACTTCCTTTATACTTTGATTCGAATAAGGAGCCTGTTACCAAGAAATAAAATGATTGATCAAAATGCTTCTGTAGGGTCAATTCAACTCCATAATTGGTTCCTGTTCCTTCATTTACAAGTTTTTCTGGAAAGAAGCGCTGAAAACCAGAACCTTGATTGATTAAACTAAAAGATGAAGAAAACTCGTCTACAGGAATGTTGTATAAATGTTGGTAATAGACTTCTGTTTTTACAGTGAGAGCATTTTTAAATGCTTTTTGATATCCAATTGCACTATGGAAACTTTTTGTGAAGTCCATCTTTTGATTATGTCTGCGCATTTCACCACTCTCATTTACCCTTTGATATGTATATTGATAGGTAGGTTGCATCTGAGAATGCAATCCTGCGCCGGCACTGATTTCATTTCCATTCTTCAATCGCCATTGCCAGCCTAACCTAGGTTCTGCATAACTCCAGCTTTCACTTAAGGAATAATATTGACTGTGCACACCCAGTGATAAATCCATTTTGTCATTAACCCTCCATTTATATTGTACGAAAGGTTGAATTAATGCACTAAAACCACTGTAGTCATGGCGGGTTACAAATTCTGTATGAGCTGAATTTAGCGCAGAGTCCACATTGCTGATGAAATATCCATCTACGTTAATTCCTGCCCGAATAATATGGTGCTTGTTTACTTTGTGATTTAAGCTTGCGTATAGTGCGGTCTTATGTGTTTTAAATAAATAACCCATCAGCTGATAAATAGAATCAGTCCTGTATGAATATTGAACCTCACCATCAGAATAAGTACTGTCTACACCACGAATCAAAAAGTCGTGACGTGATTTCTGTTGATCATAAGATTGCGCTACTGTTGCTTTAAAAAATGTGTTTTGTGACAAGGGTTTTTTGTAAGTAACTCCCAAAATACCCATGGCAGTTCCGAAGTACTGGTCTCTATCTCCTTCTCCGAAAGCTTCTTCTGTAACTTCCGTTTGGTCAGAAATTTTTATGGCGATATCAGATGCTCCTCCAATTCCAAATACGCCAAGATGTCCTCCTTTTTTCAATGGGAAGGAAAGTTTAAATGCTCCGTCTCCATAGGTGGGAACAGCATCTGTTCCAATTCTAATGTTCATTGCTTGGAATATGCTTAAGGTACTGTATCGACCCATGACCAAGTAACTCGATCGTTTATCTCTGTTGATTGGACCTTCGGCCATCACTTCTGTTCCTAGAAAACCAAATTGACCTGTGAATTCATGTTTGTCTGTGTTTCCATTTCTTAAACGCAAATCAAACACTCCTGAAATGGAGTTACCATAATCTGCTGGGAAGGCGGACATAAAGAAATCAGAGTTGGCTAAAATCTTATTGTTTAAAATGGCTACTGGTCCTCCTGTTGAACCTGAAGTTGCAAAGTGATTTGGATTGGGGATGTCCACACCTTCCACTTTCCAAAGAAGTCCTAAAGGCGAATTTCCACGCACTACAATGTCATTACGTGAATCGTCGGCTCCTTGAACACCAGCAAAATTGCTGGCCATACGTGCGGGGTCTCCTCGCGAACCAGCATATCGATTCGTTTCTTCTACACTAAATTGACGCGCAGAGATTAATGCCATGTCGTTATTGACTTCTCCTCTTTTACTTCCTACAATGTTAATTTCTTCAGTTGTTAGAATGTCTTCAACCAGGCGAATATTAACTACACTTTCTTTTCCAGAATTAACGATTACAGTTTGTGTGTTATTAAGGTAAGAATTGTAGCTGGTTGTAAGAAGGTATTTGCCAATTGGCACTTCAGAAAAACTGAATAAACCGTCTAAATCAGTCATGTTGTTGATGATCTTTGATGAATCATCAGAAACTAGTGTTAATCGTGCTCCGATTAATGGATATTGTGATTCTGAATCTACAACGCTTCCTTTAACTGTTTGAGATATTTGGCCCCAAATAGGGAATGAAATCAATGCTAAACCAATGAGTAAGTATTTCATCATAGGACTTTGTTTAAATGCAAAGAAACATAAAATTATTTTTTAGAATGTTCCTCCCATTCTTTTTTTGTCCACTCTTTAATGTATACATCTCTAAAAACGTAGTGGTTCATTTCATTTAGTTGTAAGTTTCTGACTTTAGAATAGGCAATTTTTATGGTTTCCTCATACCATAAGATAATAAACGGAGAGTCTTCCATCAAAATACTTTCTGCTTCTGCAAAGTGTTTATACCTCTCTACAATGTCTGTTGCGCTTCGACCTTTTTCAAAAGCTTCATCGAATGCTGGATTGCTGTACCGTGAATGATTCGTCAACGAAGGTTGAGAAGGGTCTTCGGGTACAGTTTTACCATAGCCGTTCATTAAGAACGACTCCGGACTATAATAATCAGCAAACCAAGATGACCTGAAAATTTGTCCGTTAGCATTTTCTTGATCCTTAATTTTATTCTGAAAGGGCATTCCATCTAAGTTGACATTAATGTTTAATACCTTCTTTAGTTGTTTCGCAACATCATCTGCTACCGCAGAATGAATAGTTCCTAAATTAAACTTGATATTCACATTAGGAAACCCTTCTCCATTGGGATATCCCGCCTCGGCTAAAAGCTGTTTTGCTTTTTCAGGATGGTATGAATAAGCGCTTTTCTTGACCATTTTAGAATCGTAACCATTAAATGCCGCTGGTGGAACAATACCTCCATCTCCCTTGCTGTAGGCCTGGTTGTTTAAGATGTTATTTACTATAGCTCCTTTGTTTATCGCATAATTAAAGGCTTTTCTTACCCTTACATCTTTAAATTCTTCTTGCAATAAATTGAAATGGTAAAACTGAGTCCCTAGCAATGGCTTGCGAATTAATAATAATTTCGGAGGCGTACTATTAAAGTCTTCTATTTTACCTTCTCCTAGCATCGTCGAAATTCTGCTTGGTGGAAGCCCATCGATTAACATGATCTCCTCGTTTTCAAACATTTCTAATTGCCTTAAACTACGAGACTCTACTTTAATAATTAAACTGTCTAAATAAGGCAGTTGATTTCCGGCTTCATCTTGTTCATAATAATTTTCGTTTCGTGTCAGAATAATGTTTGTAAGGCCATCTATTTCTCTATAACCCATAAACTGAAATGGTCCTGTTCCAATTAAGTCCGTTTCTAATCCTGCTTCAACTATTTTTTTGGAAACAACAACTGCTAAGACTTGCGCCATCTTGTTGATGAAGTTAATGTCTCTTTCAACCAGTTCAAAAATGATAGCGTTTCCTTTTACTTTTATCCCTTCTATATGGTCAGCTTCCTGGTTGTAAAATTGATCAGCTCCTTTAATTAACCCTTTGTAAATTGTTGAATATGCAACGGACTCCTTATTTTTATTTGGAGTGCATGCAAGTTCAATTGAATAAACCACATCTTCAGGAGTGAGTTTAATAAGCTCTTTAAAATCTTTATGTTGATGAAAGTAAACATCGTCCCTTAATTCAAATTGAATGGTTTTGCCATCTTCCGAAATATCCCAACTTTTTGCCAAACACGGTTCAACCTCCAAAGTTGTAGGGTTAAAAGTAACCAATCCTTGGTATACTTGATTTAGTAAATACCCTGAATATACATCTGATACATTTCTTGGAAGTAAAGTTTGGGGTTCGTTACTGATGGCAAACTTAAATGTTCCTCCTGCATGTTCAAATTTCTTTTTATCTCCTGAACCTGAACAAGAGATGAAAGTTAAAAGTAAGAATAAGAAGGCAACAAGTCCCGTAATTTTTGTTGAATACAACAATAGTCTGTGTTTTAAGTAAATTAGCATCGAATAGTAGTGTTTAAACTGAAGAACTAATTTAATAATAATTATTGCATTAAAAGTTTTATCTTCGCTTTTTTTTGGTTCATGGGGTGATTTTATACTTTTAAAGAAAAAAAAGATGCGAACTTATTGCTTTTTTAATAAATACCTACTAATATTGCAATTGATAAAACTATCATACAACTAATATAAATGAGAGCATTACTATTTTCAATCGTTTTTCTACTTACTGCCTTTAACCTCCACGCGGATTTATCCATAGAAGGAAGTTATCAAGGAAAAAACCTTTATGTTCAAAATCCGGCTTCTGAAGATGGATTTGGATTTTGCGTAACGAAGGTTACTGTGAACAATAATATTATGCCTGGAGGTGTCGGGAGAAGTGCATTCGAAATTGACTTTTCTTTGTTTAATGTAAAAGTAGGGGAGCCTGTTTTTATTGTTATTGAACATGGTGACGGATGTACGCCTAAAATTCTTAACCCAGAAGTACTTCTTCCAAAATCGACTTTTGAAGTGTCAGAAATGATTGTTGAAAAAGATGGAAGCGTTAAGTGGACAACGACTGGAGAACAGGGAGAATTACCTTATGTAATCGAACAGTACCGATGGAGTAAATGGGTAAGTGCTGGAGAGGTTGATGGAACTGGTGAAGAAGGACCAAATACCTACGAATTTAAAGTTACTCCACATTCAGGAGAGAATAAAATACGTGTGGTTCAAAAAGACCATTCAGGAACAAAAAGGAAATCTCCAGAGAAAACATTTACTTCTGAAGTAGAAGAGGTGAAAATGTCACCGACTAAAGTGAAAAGCGAAATTAAATTCACAGCCAACGGTGAACCAGCTGAAACTAAGTATGAAATTTATGATGCTTATGGAAACATCGTTAAAAAAGGATTCTCTTCAAGTGTAAATTGCGAAAATTTACGTAAAGGAGCCTACTATATTAACTTTGATAATAAAAATGAGAAATTCATAAAAGGTTAGTCGAAACTAAAAGATATTGTCCTGCTACATCTTGTGTAGCAGGATTTTTTTTACCCAAAAATAAGTGATGTATGAATAAAATTGAACATATTGGAATTGCTATAAAAAATATGGATGAGGCCATAAAGAACTATGAGATTTTGCTAGGTACAAAGTGTTACAAGGTTGAAGAAGTGGCTTCAGAAGGCGTTAAAACTGCATTTTTTAAAGTGGGGGAGTCTAAGATTGAATTGCTAGAAGCAACAAACCCAGAAAGTCCAATAGCAAAGTTTATTCTAAAAAGAGGTACGGGAATGCATCATATTGCATTTGACGTTACTGATATTTCAAAGGAAATCGAACGCCTTGAAAAAGAAGGGTATCAATTGATCCAGCGTTCCCCAAAAAATGGAGCAGACAATAAGTTAATTGCTTTTTTACACCCTAAATCTACTGAAGGTGTATTGGTAGAATTATGTCAGGAGAGAGTTCAGTAAGTAAATTACATTATCTTGTTTGACATCGAGGTGGTAGGCATGTAAACCAGCCTTATTCGCACCTTCTACGTGTTGGATAGAATCGTCTATAAATATTGTTTCAGAAGGATTAAAGCCTTCTCTTTTGCAAACTTCGAGAAATATCTCTGGGTTCGGTTTCCGCATTCCCATTGCGCAACTAAAATAGGTGCTTTTGAAATAAGCATCAAGTGAAGTGATTTGATGTGTCTCCTGTAGCTGTTGGTGAAAAAAATCTAAATGAATGGTGTTGGTATTGCTCAGTAAGGCGGTGTTGTATTGCTGTTTAAGTCTAGAAAGGTAGTTTAATCGCTCTGTGGGGAAGTCCAACAGCATGGCGTTCCATGCATTGATGATTTCTTCATTTTTTATTCCTTCTGGTAGATATTTACGTAATCCTTTAAGGAACTGTTGATCAGAAATATGACCAGTTTCTAAATCATCAAAAAGATTGTTTTGGGCGGCTTGACTGTATAACTCATCGAAATTTATAATTCCTAATTTTTTAAATGCGTTAATCGTGAGGTGATAATCGATGTTTAATAATACACCGCCTAAATCCAGAATGATGTTTTTGATTTTCATAAGGGTAAACATAAAAAAAAAGAGCGAACCCGATTAATCGAGTCGCTCTTTTTTAAAGTGATTGAATAACTAATTACTTAGTTAACTCAGCATTTAATTCAAAGTTAATCATCGTTGAAACGTGACCAGCTTCTGGCTTCTCAGGATTAACCTGCATTCCTGCTAGACCTGCTTCAGCAAAATCTACAGCGAATTTTCCAGAAATATTCATTGTCTTATCGTTGGTTGATACTTCAACTGGGAATGTTTCATTCATTGTATTACCAAAGAATTCAATTGCTACAGTTGCTTTTCCGTCAACGATTTGCGTTAATTTAACACCAACTTTTCCGTGTGCCTCAACATTGAAGAAATCTTCACTTGCAAGGTGTCCTTGAAGTTTGTCTTTTCCGCTTTCTGCATCTAGGTCTTGAACGTCAATTGTTGTCATGTCAACAGTGAATGTACCTTCGTAATCATCACCTGTTTTTGTTACAGACCCTTCTGTGATGCTTACAACACCATTGTGTGTTTTACCATCACTTTCTCCACCAGTCCAAGAACCTTCCCACATTAGTGAGCTTGCTTCAGCGTTTAGAGTGTATGTTTCAGCAACAACCTCTTCAGTTTTGTTTTCTTCTTTTACTTCTTTTGCTTCTTCTGTTTCACCACATGCAGTGAACAATAGAGCAGCAAAAGCTAATACTCCGTAAATTGATTTTTTCATTATTTTTCTCTTTAAATTATAATTCATGCAAATATAATTAATATTTATTTACCAAGGTAGTTAAATTAAATTAAGTTTTTCTGAAAATTCTTGCTAAATTCGTGGTTCAAATGGGAAAAGATATCGAAAAATATAGCAGAAGAGGACTCCAGTCTGGGTATCTTTCTGTAGTGGTTGGAATCTCGCTGGTGCTGTTTATGCTCGGTTTAGTTTTGGGTGCTTATTTTGGACTTGAGTATACGCAAAACGCAGCTAAAGAAAATATTGAAATCGACTTGTTCTTTAATCCAGAACTAAATGACTCAGATATTAAAATGATTGAACAGGAACTAAAAAGCTGGGAAGAAATAAAATCTGTTTGGTTCGTTTCTCCAGAACGTGCGCTCGAAGTCTTTCAATCCAATGAACAAGAAGCACAAGAAATTAAAGAAATCTTTAACGATAGAAGCCCATTTCCGCCTTCGGTATCCTTTAATCCAGTTGGAAATATTGTAAACAAAGAAGGACTGGCAGAAGTCAAAGAGAAAATTTTACAAGCCTATCCTGAACAGGTGGCAGAAGTTAACTATGACGAAAACCGAGTGAGTCAAGTAAACCTCGGATTCCTACAATGGATTTATTTGTTCGTGGCAATTGGTGCGCTGCTCACTATTATTGCCTTCGCAATGATCAACAATACCATCCGTTTGGCCTTATATTCGAAAAGATTTACAATAAAAACAATGCAATTGGTAGGAGCGAAGTCAGGTTTTATTCGTCGCCCTTTCTTAATTAACTCCATTATTCAAGGATTTTTATCTGCACTTATTGGTGTAGCTTTGTTGTTGGGAGTGTTCTTTGCTTTGAAAAGATATATGGACATTATCGCCTCAACTTATAACTTAGAAACATTTTTAATTTTGTTTGGTGTACTTGTTTTGTTAGGAGTTTTAATTAGCTTACTTTCGACATGGTTTGCATTAAATAAATATTTGAGAAAAAGACTTGATAATTTATACTAGAACTTATTCATTATGAAAGAAAAAGAAAAAAGCACTTTCCTTTTTAATAAATCAAATTACACCTTTTTAATCATTGGTGTGTTGCTTAATATTATTGGGTTTTTGTTAATGATTGGTGGTGCAGCAGAAAGTTTGGATGAATTTAATCCTGATGAATTGTTTTCTCCTGTTCGACTAACAGTAGCGCCAATCTTAATCCTTTCAGGTTATGCTGTAATTATTTATAGTATCATGAAAAAACCAAAAGGATTGAAGAACAATAAGGATTTGATTGAAAAGTAAAGCTGAAACTTACTGAATGGATAAACGCGACTATGATTTTCGAAAAGGAGAAGTGCTACTTGTAGATAAACCGCTTCACTGGACATCTTTTGATGTGGTAAACAAGTTGCGTTGGCCCCTCAGTAAAAAATACAAGATTAAACGTTTTAAAGTTGGGCATGCCGGAACTTTAGATCCGCTAGCTACTGGTCTTCTAATTATTTGCACTGGCAAAAGCACAAAGCTAAGCGAGTCCTTGACTTCTGAAGATAAAACCTATACAGGAACACTTCTTCTGGGGAAAACCACACCAAGCTTCGATTTAGAAACCGAGTTTGATCAAACTTTTAAAACGGAACACATTACTGAAGCGAAAATTTACGCGCTTGCCCAATCGTTTGAAGGTGCTCAAAAGCAAACTCCACCGGTTTTTTCTGCAAAGAAAGTGAACGGTAAAAGGGCATACGAATCCGCAAGAAAGGGACAAGCTATTGAGTTAAAAGAAAATGATATTTTTATTCATTCTTTCTCGATTGAAGCGATACGTTTCCCAGAAGTTGACTTTAAAATAAAATGCTCAAAAGGAACATATATACGTTCTATAGCCAACGATTTTGGAAAGGCATTGAACTCCGGAGCAACTTTAACGGCCTTGAGGAGAACTGCTTCAGGTGATTTTCTCATTGAAAATGCAAAATCGGTCGACGAGTGGGTTGAAATCATTGCTGCTACTGAAATATTGGAAGAACAGTAAAACGTTATTAACATGGAAGAGACGACTAATCAACGAGTTCTAGTTCTAGCAGACTTAGAGGCGTTGGAGAATGAGCACGACAAAACCAATGCTTTTCTTGTAGAGCACTCTTCAGCAATTCTTGATGTTGCTAACTTTGAAATCGGGCAGGTTACAGAAAATGACAAGGTGCTTTTGTACCTCTGTGATTCAAATATTAAAACGATACTTCCCAAATTGGCTAAGCTAGGTTGTGCAATTGGTTTCTTGCCTCATCCAGAAGCCACCCAAGCACGGTCTGGTTATAAAGTTCCCAAAGATACTAAAGAGGCTTTTGAGGAGCTGTTGAATTCTGAAAGAGAGGTTGAAACAGGGATTCTAACGTGTAATGAAGAGATTGTTTTAAACTATGTGGTGATCGGTGAAATGGTCACGTTTTTAACCAAAAAGTCCTCAAGAAAAAACATATATTATAGAATGTTGAGGTTTTTTAAGTACCTCAAAAGATTAGTGAATATTAGGGCCTTGCCTTTTACCGTACAAGTAGAAGATAAAACTCCGATTGAAACAGCAGCAACCGATATATTGATTGTTCAATATGCACACAACTCAATTGTTTCTCGAATTTTTGTATCCAAAGAACTGTCTAGCGAAAGGCTCTTTCATACATTTATTTTTACGCCAAGAAGTGTTTTGCAATTGACCAGGTCGTATATTGTTAAACTTCTTCTTGGAGCAGGTCAAAAAAATAAAGCGTTTAAATTTTTAAGTCGATTAAAAACGGAGGATTTAACCATTTCTTCTGTTCAAGAATTTAAATGCAATATTGATGGTAAATACACGAATGTAAAAGAGTTAAAGTTTGTATTTGAAAGTAGTTTTAACCAAATTCCAAGTGATTCTATCCAATACGAAGTGGAGTCCAAAGACAACAGTAGTTCGAAAACCTTTCAGGTAAAAAACCTTCCTAAAGGTGAGGCGAGAAAAGAGATGGTTAGGAAGCGACTTCCTTTTATTACACACGCTTCAGCCGATGAGTATAAAGAGCTCTTTACTCAGTTGAGAGAGAACGCTCGTCCCAGTCAAAATTATGTCATCCTCATGATTTTGTCAGTTATCCTTGCAACTCTTGGTGTTTTTGCAAATTCATCACCAGTGATTATTGGAGCAATGATTTTGGCCCCATTAATGTCTCCAATTATATCGTTCTCAATGGGAGTGCTAAGACAGGATAGAGAGCTGATGAAGAATAGTTTTATCACTATTCTTGTTGGGGTTGGTGTAGGGTATTTATTTGCTATTCTTTTCACTTTAATAACACCAATCAATCAAATCAACGCTGAAATCACCTCGCGAATTGAACCCAATATTATTGATTTAGGTATTGCTGTGGTTTCTGGTGCTGCTGGCGCTTATGCCTTTTCTAAAGAAGAGATTGCCAAAACCCTCGCAGGTGTTGCAATTGCAGTAGCTCTTGTTCCTCCTCTAGCGGTTTCTGGAATAGGCTTGGCATGGTTAAATTTTGATATCTTTTTTGGTGCTTTCCTCTTGTTGATCACCAACCTTACAGGAATGGTTTTAGCAGCGGCCTTTACTTTTTTAATGACAGGATATAGTCCGTTTAAATTGGCCAAAAAAGGTTTGCTGATTTCTTTGGCTGTCGTCCTTTCAATCAGTATTCCATTGGGATATGGGTTCTTTAAAGTCGTTGAAGAAAATAAGATCATTCGTTCATTAAATGGTACAGAAATCAATAATAATATCCTTGAAAATGTTATTTTAGAGTCGCGTAAACCATTTGTAATCTCTCTAGATGTGTTGGCAAAGTCTATACCTGACGATGCTGAGATTGACAATATAAAGCGAGAGATAGAACAAATCGTGGGCGAAGATGTTACCTTAAAAGCAGCAATACGTCTAAAAAGATAAGCTGCATATTGTGTTATTAAGGCCATAAAGTTGAGAACAAAGTTATTGCTTTCACAGATTGACGTGATTCACAGATATATTTCTTATCTTTGTAGCCCTTAAAAAAAGATGCCGATTTGAATAAAATGAAACTTTCAGAGTTTGACTTCGAATTGCCCGAAGAACTCATTGCAAAATATCCTGTTGAAAATCGGGACGAGTCTCGAATGATGGTGATAAACCGTGAAACTGGAGATATTGAACATAAACTGTTTAAAGACCTTATCGATTATTTCGATGAAGGTGATGTTATGATACGAAATAATACGAAGGTTTTTCCTGCCCGTTTATACGGAAATAAGGAAAAAACTGGAGCTAAGATTGAAGTGTTCTTGCTGCGTGAACTCAATAGAGAAACGCTATTGTGGGATGTTTTAGTAGACCCCGCTAGAAAAATTCGTATTGGAAATAAATTGTACTTTGGAGATGACGAGTCTTTAGTCGCTGAAGTCATAGACAACACCACTTCTCGTGGTAGGACCTTGCGTTTTCTTTTTGACGGAACATACGAAGAGTTCAAAGATAAAATTGATGAGCTCGGTGAAACTCCTCTTCCAAAATATATTGATCGTGAGGTAGAGCCTGAAGATGCAGAACGTTTTCAAACAATCTATGCAAAAGTAGAGGGGGCTGTTGCTGCACCTACCGCAGGTATGCATTTTTCGAAGCAGTTGCTGAAAAGATTAGAGTTGAAAGGTATCGATTTCGCAGAAATCACCTTGCACGTTGGACTCGGAACATTTAGAGAGGTGGAAGTAGAGGACCTTACCAAACATAAAATGGATTCTGAACAAGCTTTTATCACGAAAAAAGCAGCGGATATCGTAAACAATGCAAAAGCAAAAAGAAAACGTGTGTGTGCAGTGGGTACAACTTCAATGCGTACGGTTGAAACATCTGTATCTACAGACGGAATGTTGAAGCCTTATGAAGGATGGACAAACAAATTTATCTTCCCTCCATACGATTTTAGCATTGCAGATTCAATGATTACCAATTTCCATACGCCTTCTTCAACTTTGTTGATGATGGTGTCTGCATTTATGGGACATGAGTTGATGCAAAAAGCATATAAAGAAGCAATTAAAGAAAAGTATAGATTCTTCTCTTATGGAGATGTGATGTTGATCATCTAATCGTTTTTTATACTTTATTAAACATATTAAGTCGCTATTCATGTTTGAATAGCGACTTTTCTTTTTAATTTCGTTCTTATGAAGTTATCGGTGATTATTACAGCTGGGGGGATAGGCAAAAGAATGGGGACGGATTTACCAAAACAATTTCTTTTGCTACAAGATAAGCCTGTATTAATGCATACGATTGAACAGTTTTATGCCTATCACCCTGATTTTCAAATTGTGATTACGCTTCCCAAACAATATTTTGCCTATTGGAATGATCTTTGTGAAAAATATAGCTTCTCAATTGCACATCAAGTAGTAGAAGGTGGGGAAGAACGCTATCACTCAATTAAAAATGCTTTGGCGTTGACGCATGGTGAATTAATATTCGTTCATGATGCCGTGAGACCATTGGTTAGTTATGAAACAATTAAAAGTGTTGAAAAATGTGCAATTATAAACAGCGCAGCTATTCCTGTTTTACCCCTAAAAGAATCCCTGAGAAAAGGAAATGAAAATGACAGCCAACATGTAGATCGGTCGCAATACTGGAGTGTTCAAACACCTCAAGCTTTTCAAAGGTCTTTATTGGTTGATGCCTATAGTCTTCCTTTTTCAAATGAAATCACGGATGATGCTAGTTTAATTGAAAGATTAGGTGAGAAAGTATATTTGACCACTGGAAATGAAGAGAACATTAAACTTACCACCCCTTATGATATGAAAGTGGCGGAATTTCTAATGAAAAATAAATAAGCGAATAATGAGTAATAATAGAGAAGTTTAAACGCTATTCTTACTTTTGTAATGTAAAATGATTTTAAGTTAAATGAAGGTAGTAGATCATATAAAAGAAGCGAAAGATACATTGTTCTCATTTGAAATTCTCCCTCCTTTAAAAGGAAAGAGTATTCAATCTATTTATAATGGAATTGATCCGTTAATGGAGTTTAAACCTAAATTTATTAACGTAACTTATCACCGTGAAGAATATGTTTATAAGGAAAGAGATAGAGGGCTGCTCGAGAAGGTAGCCATTAGAAAAAGACCTGGAACAGTAGGGATTTGTGCGGCCATTATGAATAAATACCATGTGGACGCTGTACCTCATTTAATCTGTGGTGGGTTCAGTAAAGAAGATACTGAAAACGCTTTGATTGATTTACAGTTTTTAGGTATTGATAACGTTTTAGCTTTGCGTGGCGACCCAATCAAAACTGAAGTCACTTTTAAACCTGCTGAAAATGGACATCAATATGCTGTGGAGTTAATTGAACAGATTCAGAACATGAATCAAGGAAATTATACTCTAGATGAAATTAAACTTGAACCTACTGATTTCTGTATCGGTGCAGCAGGATATCCTGAAAAACATTTCGAGGCAATGAATATGGCAACGGATTTGCATTACCTCAAGCAGAAAGTGGATAAAGGAGCTGAGTATATTGTGACCCAATTGTTTTACGATAACCAAAAGTATTTTGATTTTGTGAAAAAATGCCGTGAGGTAGGAATTAACGTTCCTATTATTCCAGGATTAAAACCTATTACTAACTTGCGCCATATTACTTTTTTACCAAAGTTTTTTCATATTGATTTGCCCGATGCGCTTTCAAATGAATTAATGAAATGTAAAACAAACGAAGAGGTAAGGCAAATTGGTATCGAATGGGGTATTCAACAGTCAAAAGAATTGCAAAAGGCTGGTGTACCTTGTATTCATTATTATACAATGTCGGATTCTTCTGAAGTTAAAGAAATTGCAAGTGAACTTTTCTAAATATTAAAAAACATTAAACATGAAATACCTATTGTTAATTACATTTACCCTATTGTTGACCAGCGCAAATGTGTGGGCGCAAAAAAATGATGAACTCAAGTTGAGAAACGTTTTGGTGGTAGCCCAACAAGATGACTTGTCTGATCGTTATTCCGTTGAAGTGGCCTTGTTGGAATTGTTTAAGAGTTATGATATTAAAACCATAGCATCTTTAAATGTTTTAAAGCAAGGTGGTTCTGCAGATGTTCTAATGGCAGATACCACACGCCAAAATCTAAAAGAGAAAGGAATAGATACTTATCTTTTGGTTTCTGTTCGCGGATACAATAACCGTTTTAAACCTTCAACAAAAATTAATGATTTTGAAGAAGAAATCAAGGCCGGACACCTTTATCCACTGTATAGAGAAAGTGCTTCTAATGTTACTTTTACATTTACTTTCTATCGTGATCTAAAGCCTGTTCATTATGAATTGATTAGAACAGGAACTGTAGGTTCAAAAGAAGCTGTGATGAAAAAACTGATGAAAAAAGTTGAACGCCGACTACTTAAAGAATGGCTATAGGTTAATATCTATGGTTAGCCAATGCCTTATCCTCGCTGTTTCATGATTTTGGCAATGTATTTCCCGATAATGTCAAACTCTAAATTTACTTTGTCGCCAACCTTCATTTGATGAAATACAGTATGGTCATAGGTGTAAGGAATGATGTGTACGGCAAAACTCTTGTCTTTTGAGTCAACGACTGTTAAGCTGGCACCATTCACTGTGATTGAGCCTTTTTCAACGGTGATGTTATCTGATGTGTAGCTAAAACGAAATTCCCAACTACCGTCTTTTTCTGTTATGGATTCGCATGTCGCTATAGTGTCTACGTGTCCTTGAACAATATGTCCATCAAATCGACCATTGGCAGGCATGCAACGTTCTAGATTTACTTTCCGACCAACTTTCCATTCGGAAAGGTCGGTTTTCTTTAAGGTTTCATCAATTGCAGTTACGGTATAGTCTTCTCCATCAATTTGAACAACAGTAAGGCAAACGCCATTGTGCGCAAGACTTTGATCTACTTTTAATTCCTTGGTGAAAGCGCAACTTAGCGTGAAATGAATGTTGCTTCCTTCGTGCTCGATCTGTTTAATCTCACCAAGCTCTTCAATAATTCCCGTAAACATTTCCTTTAATTTTAGTTTTCTTCTTTTGTGATCAACTCCATGTTGTCAATCAATCGTACATCTCCACAATAAGCTGCTATGCAGGCAGTCGCTCCAGAAACCCAATATTGGTTTAAGTCGTTGAGGGTGTCAGGGTGCACAATTTGTAAATACTCAAGCTTTAACGAAGTTTGCTCAAAGTACTCAATCATTTTCTGTCGAGTTACTGCTGGGGAGTAACTGTTGGCCCAAGATTTACCTTTGTTCAACACCTGTGATATAACAACAGCCTTTTCGAGTTCTTGTTCACTCAATCTTAAATTTCTACTACTCATGGCCAATCCGCTAGGATCTCTTTTCGTCTCTACGGTAACGATTTCAACGGGTAGTTTGAGCTGTCTGTTCATTTCTTTGACCACCGCAACCTGTTGGAAGTCTTTTCTTCCAAAATAAGCTTTCGTTGGTTGTACTATTTTAAACAGTCTAGATACCACATTGACCACTCCATTGAAATGGCCCGGACGATGCTCTCCTTCCATAGTGTTTTCTATGGTGTCTAAATCAACTTTCACCTCTTCATAATCAGGGGGGTAAATTTCTTCTGCTGTTGGGAGGTAAACAAAATCACAGTCGTTTTGGGTCAATAACTCCAAATCCTTGTCTTCTTGCCTTGGATAAAGCTTTAAATCTTCGGTGTTATTAAATTGAGTTGGGTTGACGAAAATACTAACAATTACTACGTCGCATTCTTCTTTTGCGGCTTTGACTAATGAAATGTGGCCGTCGTGTAAGGCACCCATAGTGGGTACAAAGCCGATTTTCAACCCTTTATTCCTTAATGGCTCTAGGTTTTCCTTTAGCGCATCGATGCTATATAAATTTACCAATTGTTCTCCAATTTAAAACAAGCAAATCAACAAATCTATCTTTTTATACCGAAAATCCGAATTTTTTTTTATATTTTTGTATTCGTTTTACCAAAATTAGTTTCATGGAGAAGAAGAAAGTCCTTTTTATTTCGCAAGAAATCAAACCATTTTTACCAAGTTCAGATGTTTCAGAAGCTGCTCGTAAACTTCCGCAAGGAGTTCAAGAGAGTGGAAAGGAAATCAGAGTGTTTATGCCTCGATTTGGAGTGATTAACGAAAGACGTCATCAATTGCATGAAGTAATTAGATTGTCTGGAATGAATCTTATTGTTGATGATATGGATCATCCATTGATTATTAAAGTCGCATCCATCCCGACAGCTAGAATGCAAGTATACTTTATTGATAACGAAGAGTTCTTTAAGCGTAAAGGTGTTTTTTCAGATGAAAAAGGAGAAGAGTATGATGACAATGATGAACGTTCAATGTTCTTTTGTCGTGGGGTCCTTGAAACTGTAAAAAAGTTAGGATGGAAACCAGATATTATCCACTGTCATGGTTGGATGACCTCGCTAATGCCTATATATGTTAAGGATATCTACAAAAATGATCCGCACTTCGCAGATACTAAAGTAGTTTATTCGCTTTACGATAATGAATT
The DNA here is from genome assembly GCF_048268645.1 of Brumimicrobium sp. NCBI lineage: Bacteria > Pseudomonadati > Bacteroidota > Flavobacteriia > Flavobacteriales > Crocinitomicaceae > Brumimicrobium > Brumimicrobium sp. The sequence continues at coordinate 63,076 of NZ_JBLWVE010000017.1, forward strand.
TAACAAGAATTGGGACGCTCGTTTCGATGAAAAACTTAAATTTGAAGGCTTTGATGAAGGTATTATCGACTCAATCAAGTCAGGTGATTACCTAAGTCTGAATAAAGCAGCTATGGAATATGCTGATGGAATCGTAATGGGAAGTGACTCTGTACACGAGGAGCTAAAAGCAGCATTCGAGGAAACAGAAAAGTTCAAGCTAGAATTTGAGTCGGAAGAAGTACAGCCAAAATTAATGAGCGAGTTTTTCGACAAAGTAATAGATGAAGAAGCATTGATTCAATGATGATAAAGACAGTAGAGATTAAAAAAAATAAAAGGTGGCGAAAAATAATTTTGTTTTTCGCTGCTTTTTTTTGTTTAACAGCTGCTTTTACTTCTTGTAAAAAGAAGAAAAGCCCAGTGGGAACACATGCTCTTCCTTCGGGAAGCATAATGAATTCCGACGGATTGGATACTTTTCAAATCCATACCTATACAGTAGAAGAAGATACTGTGCTTACAATGGATCCAGAATTCAACCTGATCGGTAGTTTTAATGATGAGGTGTTCGGTACCGTGGAGGCTGAGTTTTATTCTCAACTGACATTGTCAGGGTTTTCTCCTGACTTTGGAGACATTTCAAGCCTAACTGTTGATTCAGCCGTCGTGGCTTTCGAATTTGGAGGTTACTACGGTAATTTAAATGAACAACTTTTTGAAATTTATGAAATCACTGAAGACTTATCAAGAGACTCAAGTTATACTCGAAAGTCGATAGTCACAACTTCAACTCAAAATCTTGTTCCTACAGGGAATAATGAGGGGTTGATTACACCTGACCCAGAGAAAAGTGCGATTGTGGGTTCGGATACGCTGAATCCTCAGTTGAGAATTCCCTTGGACCCTGTTTTTGCAAAAAATTTGTTGACCCTTGCCGAGTCAGCGACAGATGATGCTAACTTCTTAGATTTATTCAAAGGACTTCATTTTAAAGTCAACAATGCCATGTTGGCTCCAGGTGAAGGTTCGGTGATTTATTTAGCAAGTACTAAACCCGCCTCAAAACTTACTGTTTATTATACTTCAGGAGGAGAACAAGCATCTTTCGATTTCATTATTACAGGAAGTGCCATTGACTTTAATCATGTGAAAACAGATTATTCTATGACACGTGTTCAACAAGTGATCAATGACAATAGCCTTGGTGACGAAGAATTTTATGCACATGCTTTTGCAACACGTGCGAAAGTTGAGTTTAGTTCTATTAATGACTTACCAGATGATATTATTGTTCATAATGCCACTTTAGAATTACCTGTCAATTATTATCAAGGAAGTAATTTCTACCCAAGTACTGAAGTGAACGTGAGTGCCAAACTGTTTGAAGGTGATGATAGAAAATATGTAGTCTCAACTGTGGCTTATAATAAGTCTAAAAAAGCGTATGTTGTAGATTTGAGAACATACGTTCAAAATATTGTCAAAGGAGAAATTCAAAACAATGGTTTATATATTTCTCCAAAGAAATATAATACTACTACCGAAAGACTAGTCTTTAATGGCGCAAATAGTACGAATAAAAAGCAACCTAAATTAAGCATTGTGTATACAAAGCTTTAAAATAAATTAACTTAAATAAGGAGAGTGATATGTGTGGAATTGTAGCATACATCGGAAAGGAACAAGCTTTTCCAATAGTCTTAAAAGGACTCAAAAGATTAGAGTACCGAGGTTATGATAGTGCGGGAATAGCTGTGCTTAATGAGAATGGACTTAATAATTATAAGCGTAAAGGAAAGGTGTCAGAGTTAGAAGACTTTGCCGCTAAACAAGATACTGGTGGAACAATTGCTATTGGGCACACACGTTGGGCTACTCACGGATTGCCAAACGATATTAATGCTCATCCACACATGTCGAATGATGGTGAAATGGCCTTGATCCATAATGGAATTATTGAAAATTATGATTCGTTAAAAGCTGAATTGCTTTCTCGTGGATATCAATTCCAAAGTGAAACCGATACTGAAGTTTTGGTTCATTTGATTGATGATATTAAAAAAAGAGAAAACGTAAAAACAGCTGAAGCTGTCAGAATCGCTTTGAATTCTGTAATTGGGGCTTACGCAATTGTTGTTTTAAGTAAAGACAATCCAAACGAATTAATTGCAGCACGTAAATCAAGTCCGCTCGTTGTTGGAATCGGTAAAGATGGAGATTTTTACCTGGCTTCTGATGCTACACCAATCATTGAATATACGAATGAAGTCGTATATATGGAAGATGAGGAAATCGCAATAGTAGATCGAGCGACAGGTTTGAGAATTTTCAGTATTCAAAATAAAGAAAAGACCCCATACATTCAGGAGTTAGAGCTGCAATTAGAAGCCATTGAAAAGGGCGGTTATGAGCACTTTATGTTAAAGGAAATTCATGAGCAGCCGCGTTCAATTAGAGATTGTTTTAGAGGAAGATTAAATGTTGAAGACGGTTGGGTTGGTCTTGGAGGAATTAAAGACTACGAGCAGCAGTTGGCTAATGCAAAGCGCATCATTATGGTGGCTTGCGGAACCTCTTGGCATGCAGCGCTAGTAGGTGAATATTTGTTTGAAGATTTAACAAGGATTCCTGTTGAGGTTGAATACGCCTCAGAATTCAGATATAGAAACCCTATTATCTATGAAGACGATATAGTAATCGCTATTTCGCAGTCTGGTGAAACAGCAGATACATTAGCGGCATTAAATTTAGCTAAATCTAAAGGAGCTACAATTCTCGGGATTTGTAACGTTGTAGGTTCTTCAATTTCAAGGGTAACTGATGCGGGCTCTTATACTCACGCAGGACCAGAAATTGGTGTAGCATCTACGAAAGCGTTTACTGCTCAAGTAACAGTGTTGACTTTAATGGCTTTAACGATTGCTCGAAATAAAGGTTCTATTAATGAATCTAAATTCAGAAGAATCATTACAGAATTGGATTTAGTTCCAGATAAAGTAGCTGAGATTTTGAAGAAGAGCCCTAAACTAGAAGCGATTGCCGAGACCTACAAGGAGGCTAGTAATGCTTTGTATTTAGGGCGTGGAATTTCCTTTCCAGTTGCTTTAGAAGGTGCTTTGAAACTGAAAGAAATTTCTTACATCCACGCAGAAGGATACCCTGCTGCAGAGATGAAACATGGCCCAATCGCATTAATCGATGAAGCAATGCCTGTTTTCGTTATCGCAACAAAAGGAACTTCTTATGAAAAAGTAGTGAGCAATATTCAAGAGGTCAAAGCGCGTAAAGGAAAGATTATTGCTGTTATCACCGAAGGTGACGAGCAAGTAAAAGCAATGGCAGACCATTACATCGAAATCCCTGATACCGATGAAAATCTTGTACCGCTTTTAGCGACGATTCCACTTCAGTTGATTTCGTACTATGCAGCAGTGAAAAGAGGAACAAATGTTGACCAACCAAGAAACTTGGCGAAGTCTGTAACGGTAGAATAATTATTTATGAATATAGATTTAACAGGCAAGCATGCGGTAGTTTGCGGTAGTACACAAGGAATAGGGAAAGAATCTGCAATCGCACTCTCCAAATTAGGAGCGTCGATTACTTTGGTAGCCAGAAATGAAGCTAAGCTTAAGGCAGTTCTTAAGGAGCTGGATCCGAACGACAAGAATGATTATATTGTTGCTGACTTTTCACAACCCTTAGATTTAGAAAAGAAAATCAAATCTTGGGCAAGCAAAAACAGAGCGCATATCTTATTAAACAATACAGGTGGACCTAAAGGTGGACCGATTAGAAAAGCAAAAGTTTCTGAATTTACAGATGCTTTTAATAATCATTTGGTTTGTAATCACATTCTTGTCCAGGCGCTTTATCCAGGAATGAAAGCGGAGGGGTATGGCCGAATCATCAATATTATCTCAACCAGTGTAAAACAACCTCTAGATGGATTAGGAGTTTCTAATACCATAAGAGGGGCTGTAGCCAACTGGAGTAAAACCTTGGCCAATGAATTAGGTCAGTATAATATTACTGTGAATAATGTATTGCCTGGAGCAACAAACACCGTTCGACTACAATCCATAGCAGAAAATAAAGCCGCTGGTTCATCTATTTTAAATTATGATGAAATTTTAGCCAACATGGCAGCGCAGTCCCCTATGAAAAGAATAGCACAACCTGAAGAAATTGCAAACGCTGTTGCCTTTTTAGCAAGTCCAGCAGCAAGTTATATTAATGGGATTAATGTTCCCGTAGATGGAGGAAGAACAAAGTCTTTATAAGAAACAACTGTTTTTCAGTTCGTTAATGATGGGTGTTCGAAAGGGCGCTCATTTTTTTTACATCGTGTTATTTTTGTTTTAACAAACTTTAATGATTAAGTTTGAAGTCAAATTAATAACAAAAATAACTAACGTTTATGAAAAAAAATCTACTCATTATTCCTTTACTATTCCTTACGGTAATAGTGTTTGGGACTAATTTAAGTGCGCAAGGGGAGACTTGTGGCACTCCTCTAGTTGTGGCGTCTTTGCCATTTACTGATGCGGGGAATACTTCTGCTTATGGTGATAATTATGACTCGGCAGATCTTCCACCGCTTGCACCGGATGCAATAACTAATGGTTCAGATCCATCTTATTTAAATGGTGATGATGTGGTGTATTCATACACTCCATCAAGTGATGAAATTATTACCATTTCTTTAACAGGTGTTGGTACTTATGCTGGGTTATTTGCAATAACAGGATGTCCTTTTGCATCTACCGTAGGTAGTCACACCAATTCATCGGCAGGTACACGTGATATCACAGATTTACCAGTAACTGCAGGTGAAACTTACTATTTTGTGATTTCAACTTGGGCAACCCCACAAAGTACGGCTTATAATATTGAGATTACTGCTTTGCCAAACTGTTCAGGTGCCCCAACTGCTGGAACACTCCCTGCAACATCAGGTATGTGTGCTGGTAGTCCATTTGTGCTTGAAGCAACAGGTTCAACTTCTGGAATGTTTGGATTGGCGGGTCAGTGGCAAGAACGTGCTGCAGGTTCTGCAGATCCATGGGTAGATATCGCTGGTGCGACAACTAATCCTTATACAATCCCTTCTGCACCAGCTACGGCAATGGAGTACCAATATGTTCTTTCATGTGGAGTAGATCAGGATATCTCTAATACAATGGTAACAACTATTTCTGTACCTACAGAGTGTTATTGTGTACCATCAGCAACTGATAATTCAAGGGTAATTGTTGACTTCTCAACGGCTAATGGTGAACAGAATATTTCGAATTTAGCTTCAGGGTTTTCTACGAATGGATACGGAGACTTTACAGCTCAAACTGTATCTCAGGTTAAAGGAGGAACAATAGATTTTACATCTGCTTATACAGGAGGAACGTTTGGTTTTAAAGTTTGGATTGACTGGAACCAAGATGGTGTACTTGATCCTACAACAGAAGTTGCATATCAGAGCTCAAGTTATTCTGGAGGACATTCTGGAACGATTACCGTTCCAACTACTGCTATAGGAGGAACAACAAGAATGAGAATAGGAAACTCATACACCCCTAACTCAGGTCCAGCAGACCCATGTATAACAGGTTACTCAAGTGGTGAGTTTGAGGATTATACATTTGAGGTTCTTGTAATTGATGCGCCAACAATTAGTCAGTCGGCAGGTGCTCCAGACTGTGCTACAGGTACAGATTTAACAGCTTCTGGAACGCTAGGGGCTAATGAGACTTGGTATTGGCAGGTAACTGCTGACGGAGTTGATATGACTAATGATGCTTCTACACCTTGGAATGTACTAGAAAATGGAATGTACTATGTTAGGACTTATGATTCTAATTATGCAGCATGGTCTGATGCGGATTCAATTGAAGTTACGAACATTCCAGTAGAAGCTGCACCACCAGCTCCAGTTGCAGACCAGAATCCAGTTTGTGCACCGGGTACTCAAATTACTGTACCTGCAGCTCCAACTGATGTTGATTATTATTGGCAAGGTACAAGTAATTCTACGTCAGATATGACAGATAATGCATCTGCACCGTATAGTGTTACTGCTACTGGAACATACTATGTTAAGGCTTATAATACAACAACACAATGTTGGTCAGAACCTGTAGGGACTTTGGTGACCGTAGGAACAACCATTCCAAATGACCCAGTAGCTGATCCTGATGTATTCAACTTTTGTAATGGAGTAAGCTCTGCAGAAATTTCAGCAATTGGTGGTCTAGGAAGTGGGTCTTCATTAACAACAAATAACACTACTGGAGGAAACGGTTGTGGTGGAGGTGTAATGTTTAATATTACAAATAACTCTCCTTTTGATCTTAAAGTAGACTCTTTAGATGCGTTGATGAATTCATCAGTTGATCCTACTGCAACAGTTTATTATAAAGTTGGGTCTTATCAAGGATCCGAAACAACAGCAGGTGATTGGACAACCTTAGGAGTGTATAATACTCCTGCTACTCCAAGCACAATGCATACTATTGATATCGATGACCTAATTATTCCAGCTGGAGAAACCTATGGGATTTATATTAATTATTATGCTGCGTATTCTACAGTGCCGTCAGTTGAGACTTATTCAAACGCTGATATTTCAATTGAAACAGGTGTAGGGTTATGTGGTTTATTTTCTTCAACAAATACACCTAGAGCTTATAACGGTACTGTATACTATAGTGCTGCTGCATCTACTGATTTAGTTTGGTATGATGCGCTTACAGGAGGTAATGTTGTCGGGACAACGAATCCTTTAGAAACGGTTGGTACAACTGTAATGCCAACTGCAACCAATGGTGTTTATGAGTTCTTTGCGGCTGCTAGCCATGAAGGTTGTGAAAGCGTTGGGCGTACATTGGTAACCGTGAACATTAACTCTGTTAACGTTGATATAGATCCAGTTGATGCAACATGTAACAATGGTGATAATGGTACTTTCCTAGTCTCTAATGTGGATTGTGGTGTAGCACCGTTTACTTTCTCTGTTGATGGAGGTGCCTTTGGTGCAATTCCAAATAACCTAACAGTAGGAACTTATACAGTGATCGTAAGAGATGATAATGGAGATGATAGTCCAGAGTATACAATTACTATTGGAAGTGCAGCAGGACCATCTGCAGTTACTGTTGATGCAGTGTTAAATGATGAAATTACAATTTCATGGACTGCCAATGGTGATGAGACAGAGTGGAACGTGGAATGGGGTGCGCCTGGATTTACTCCTGGTACTGGAACCGAGATCGGATCCGATATCGCAACAACAAATCCATTTACCATAACTGGACTAGATGGAAATACTGAATATGATATTTATGTTTCTGCAAATTGTGGAGGAACTACTACCCCAGGAAGCTGGGATGGTGTAAATAATATCTTGACCAGTTGTGACGCTATTCAAGCAAATGGTTTCTGTGAAGGATTTGATTTTGATACTTCACCAACACTTGGATGTTGGAGAGTACGTGATGTTAACGGAGATGGTGACACTTGGAGTGTAAGTACTTCAAATCCGAATACAGGTGCTTATTCTGCAGAAATCTATACCGACTTTAATAATGGAGCGAATGACGACTATTTAATCACTCCTGGGTTGGTCCTTACTGGAAATGAATTTATGAAGTTCTATTATAGAGTACAAAGTGCTGGTGAACCGAATGATTTCCAAGTTTTACTTTCTACAACTGGAACTGAGCCTGCTGACTTTACTGATACATTGATGCATTTGGCGTCTTACAGTAACACAACGTATATGGATACAACTGTAGATTTGACAATGTTTAGTGGGACTGTTTATATTGCTTTCCATGTGCCACCAGGAGGACTTGATGGTTGGAGACTGTATATCGATGACGTTTGCTTCGGTGAGTGTATCCCAACTCCTGGTCAACCAGGTAGCACGGATATCTGTAGGTTAGATGATAGTTTAAACTTGAATGATGGAATTATAACAAACGATAATATTTATGGTCGTTGGGAATTCCCAGCAGATCAAAGTTTAATCGTGAACGATTCTATATTTAATGTGAGCAACTTGCCTGCAGGGGCACATGATGTTCTTTACATCGTTGAAGGTATTTGTCAGCCTGACACTACAATTGCTACCATTAATGTTTTCGGACCTTCGACTGCAGGAGATGGTACTACCATTAATGTGTGTAAGAATGAGCCGATTGATTTGTACTCTGCATTGACAGGTAACGTTGATATGGGCGGTGATTGGTACGATTATAACGGGGTTCTTCTATCGAACTCTCAACCAACGTCACCTGGCTTATCAGCTCAGTACAACTATACCTACATCACATCAAATGGTGTTTGTCCAGCAGACACGGCAACAGTTGAAGTAAACGTTGATAACTGTGTTTGGGTCTCTGTTGAAGAGGAAGAGTTTGCTGAAATCTCAGTATACCCTAATCCAACAACAAGTGTGTTAAACATCGTTAACCCTTCAAATACTTCAGCTTTAAAAGTTGAAATGTTAGACATGAACGGTAGAGTGGTACTGGTTGAAAACAAAGCATTAAATAATGCTACGGAAGCAACATTGACAATTGATCACCTTGAAAAAGGAGTCTATACTTTACGTATATACAATGATGAGGGTCATAAGACTTTCAAAATTGTGAAGCAGTAAATTGAAGCTGACTTTAAGTTGCTATGAAAAGCGTCTCCTTTTTGGAGGCGCTTTTTTTCTTTTTATTCAATTTTTTTCTACTTCCCCTTTAAATAAAGGATTGTTTGTCCTGATTTTTTATTTTTTAAGCCTCTATATATTGTGTTGGTCCTCAAGTGATTGATTTATATAGTCTCATGTTTTGTATTGAAATATTATTTAACTATTTTTATGCAACTAATATTAATTTAAAACTAGGTTTATGAAAACAAAATTACTTTTACTCATGTTATCCGTCTTTTTGACGAGTTGGCATGTTAACTCACAAGTCTTCATTAGTGAAGGATTTGAAGGCGCGTCGGCTCCAGCGTCCTGGACATTTAATGGTTTCGCACACACATCAACTACGCCATGTGCTGGAACAGGCGCCATGAGGGTTAATTTATATAGTTCAGGTGCTACAGCAGCAGCGACAAGTCCCAACCAAACAGCAACTGGTTTAGACATTAATGTATCATTAGATTATAAAATAATCGATTGGTCTGATGAGATGGGAACTACTGATGACTTTGGTGTGTTTAACCTACAGTATTCAATAGATGGCGGAACAAACTGGATTACCTACGATGTAATTGATTTTGCAAGTCATACACCTTCTACTGTTTGTGCGACCAGAAGTGCTGTAATTGATGCTGCAGATGTACCCAATGGATCTGATTTCATTTGGAGAATCGATGGGACTTATACAACAGGAGATTATTACTTTTATATTGATGATTTTTCTGCAATAGAACAGGTGGGATGTATCGCACCAAGTGGTCTAATGGCAACGATGACTTCCGTGACTTCTGCAGATTTATCATGGAATGAAAATGGAGGTGCAACAGATTGGAATATAGAATATGGAGCTCCTGGATTTACTTTAGGCTCAGGAACACCAGTTTCAACAACAACTAATCCACACAGCTTAACAGGTCTGACTACAGGTGCAGACTACGAATTTTATGTTCAATCAGACTGTGGAGGATCACAAAGTAGTTGGTCAGGGCCATACGCATTTTCAGTATCCTATTGTGAGGTGTCAACGAGTTGGACTGGAGATTACTTGTCAAGTGTTAACTCTATGGGAGCACTTTCAAACATAACTTACACCGCGACTGCTCAGCCATCAGGTTCTTATGCTGATGAAACAGCTCAAAGTTTTGAGGCATTTGAAACGATGAGCTTTGACATCAACACGAGTTATGTTGGTGGAGGTAATGGTGTAAATGTTTGGGTTGATTGGAACAATGATTTAACTTTCGACCCTGCAGAATTGGTAGCGTCATTAGCTAACTCTGATGCTTCAAAAACACTTACTGTTGCAGTTCCTGCGGCTACTCCTGTTGGAGATTACCGTATGCGTGTTCGTGGGCAATACGGTTCTACTGCTAACCCACCAGCATGTGGAAACGTGTCTTATGGGACAACGGTTGACTTTACATTAACAATTGTTGCAACACCGTCTTGTCTTCCACCAACGGATTTAAATACTGGAGCTACGTCATCAACATCTGCTGACTTAACTTGGACAGAAAATGGTTCAGCTACAGAATGGCAAGTAGAATATGGAGCTCCTGGATTTACACAAGGAACAGGAACTTTAGAAACAGCAACTTCTAACCCACATACAATTACGATTACACCTGATACACAATATGATTTCTACGTACGTTCTGTTTGTGGAGTTGGTGATTCTAGTTACTGGGCAGGTCCTTTTAACTTTGAGAACATGTATTGTGATGTTTCAACTACTTGGGGTGAGTACTTAAGCTCAATAGAATCTTCACTTGCATTAACTAACGTGAACTATACGGCGACTTCACAGCCAGCAGGTTCATACGCTGATGAAACAGTACAGGTAATTGAAGCCTATGAGTCGTTAACTTTTGACGTAAGTACTGTATACTCTTCAGGTTCAAACGGTGTGAATATCTGGGTTGATTGGAACAACAACTTTACTTTTGAAGCCAGTGAACTAGTAGCCTCTTTAGCGAATTCAAGTGCAGCAAAAACATTAAGTGTTACCGTTCCACCGGGTACAGCACAAGGTGATTACCGTATGCGTGTTCGTGGTCAATGGGGATCTACCGCAAATCCACCAGCATGTGGAAATGTGAATTACGGGTCAACAGTTGACTTTACGGTTACGATCACAGCAACTCCATCTTGTCTTCCTACTTCAGATCTTGTTGCTTCAAATGAAACACAAACATCTATCGATTTAGATTGGACAGAGAATAATACTGCAACAACATGGAATATCGAGTATGGACCAGAAGGATTTACTCCAGGTACAGGTACGGTTATTACAGGTGTTACCACAAATCCTTATACGGTTAGTGGATTAAACCCAAGTTCAACGTATGATTTTTATGTACAGTCTGATTGTGGATCTGGAGACATCAGTTCTATTGGTTCTGGAGTTACTGCATCTACATTGTGTGGAGCTGTTCTAGCACCATACTATGAAGGTTTCGAATCTGGAGATCTACCAACATGTTATGAGAACTTATCTTCAAATACTACGAGTACAAGTGCTAATAACTTCTGGAAGTTCACAGGACAA
>NZ_JBLWVE010000018.1:0-62469 GCF_048268645.1 Brumimicrobium sp.
ATCTATTCAATTGAAAATTGCAAAAAAAGAAACAGGTGCAGCCTTCAAAATGGTTCAGAAATTTTCTTCATTAATGCGTGGAATATTAAACTATTCACAAAAAGAACTGATTTCTTTAAAGCAAGAATTAGACATTCTCAATAACTATTTAGAATTAGAGAGAAATCGATTTGAAGATGAGCTGAATATTGAGATGAATATCAATGAAGAAATGGATTTAGAAGACTTTAGAATACCATCATTAATCACACAACCCATTGCAGAGAATTCAATCCATCATGGATTAAAACATAAACATGGCGAAAAGAAGATCAGCATTATTCTTCATAAAATTGATGACTTATCTTACACCTTAGAAATTAGCGATAACGGGATTGGAATAGAAAAAGCCAATCAAATTAACCAAGAAAACAACAAATCTGATTCATTTGCAATGCAAGCGATTAGAAAGCGAATTACATATATCAACTCCCTCAATGAGATTAGTGTTGACTTAGAAGTCTCTTCTACTGACCAAGGAACAAAAACCACCATAAAAGTGAAAGAAAATGATTAAATACATTGTTATCGATGATGAGCCTAACCCAAGAGAATTATTGATTTTTTCAATAGAATCACTCGGACTTCCGTACCAATTAGTAGGTGAGGCTAAAAGTTTATTGGAAGGCGTTGATTTAATTCGAAAAGAGAAACCAGATGTTGTATTTTTAGACATTCAAATGCCCGAACATATTGGACTAAAAATTAAATCATTTTTAAATGAAGAGGAATTCGATTTTAAATTGATTTTTGTTACCGCATACGATCAATATACCATTCAGGCAATTAGACTTTCAGCTTTCGACTATCTATTAAAACCAATAGAACACACTGAGCTTGCTGAATGTTTAGAACGTATTATCAACGAAAAGAAAACAGAAAACACCTATCAGCAATTAAAAACAATTGAGAATCAAAATGTCATCGTAATTAAATCTCATGAAGGAACTTATTTCATCAATATTCACGAAATACTATCCATTACCGCAGATGGAATGTACAGTAAATTTCAACTAAAAGACAAAGTGATACTTTCCTCAAAACCACTTAAAATGTACGAGCAAATACACGTTAAATTATACCGCTGTCATCGATCGCATATTATCAATCTCGATCAAATTGAAAAAATAGAAGGTCAAAATGTTGTACTTAAAGATCATCAGCAATATCCAGTATCACGCAATTATAAAACCGATTTGGTAGAAGCCTTGAAAGGGAGATTTGATGACTAGATTAATTTAAATGTTCTCCAAAAAAAACTTGTTTGACAAAAAAATGGAGAGTTTTGTCTTTGGGTTAAAACAAATAAATGACCGTTCCATTTTTGCTCAGGGCCTCTTCCTATAGTTGCTTTTTCGAGAAATAAAAAGTTTGCTATAATGAAAACGACTATCAAAATTATGTTTACGAATTTTTTCTTATTTACAACAACAATTATGCAGCCTAGAACGGCCAACAAGGTATAAAAACCAAGATAACTTAAATCTCCTAGCCCATGTCCAAACGAAAGTTGTCCGAGCCACATTAATAAGACCAAAAGGTTTAGGATTGTAATTAATGCGATTGCGGCATATTTGACTGTTTTTTTGTTAGTCTTTCTATTCTTCAAGAATAGGTATTTGAAAATTTAATAATTAAAGATAGTTTGCTTTTATGAATTAGCAAGATAACGAGTTAAAAATCCTCCTAACAATGGGTAAATCCTCTCCCTTAATCCCTCTCCTAAAAAGAGGGAGACATCTACCCACCTATTTTAAATTACTAACCTAATTAGATGAGGTCATTACCTTAATATATAAAAAAAAGCCAGTTGCAAAGTAAACTTCACAACTGGCTAAATTTTAATTAGACTGCAGAATTATCGCAAACCAATAATTCGTAATTGATTATTTCTTAATTCGTAATTCTTTCACCCCCATATTATACAAAGTGAATCCATAAATATCGGCATACTGCTGAATGGTTTTACTGATTGGTGTTCCTGCACCGTGACCAGCATTTACTTCAATACGAATTAACATTGGTGCATTACCTCCGTTTTTCTTTTGTAATTCTGCTGCAAACTTAAACGAATGCGCTGGTACTACTCTATCATCATGATCTCCTGTTGTGATCAAAGTTGCTGGATAACTCACTCCTTCTTTCACGTTGTGAACTGGAGAGTAACCTAATAAGTAATCTAACATTTCAGGAGAGTCTTCTGCTGTTCCGTAATCGTAAGCCCAACCTGCACCTGCAGTAAAGGTATGGTAACGAATCATATCTAGAACCCCTACCGCTGGCAAGGCAACTTTAAATAAATCTGGTTCTTGTGTCATACATGCTCCTACCAATAAACCACCGTTTGATCCACCGCGGATTGCTAAGTAATCAGAAGAAGTGTATTTATTATCGATTAAGTAATGAGCTGCTGCAATAAAGTCATCAAAAACATTTTGTTTTTGCATTTTCGTACCTGCATTGTGCCATTCTTTACCGTATTCTCCACCACCACGAAGGTTAGGAACAGCGTAGATTCCGCCATTTTCCATCCAAACTACATTTGCAGTAGAAAAAGAAGGTGTAAGACTTACGTTAAATCCACCATAACCATATAAAATTGTGGGATTCGTTCCGTCTAGCTCTACTCCTTTTTTGTGGGTAATAATCATCGGTACTTTTGTTCCGTCTTTTGATTCATAAAAGATTTGCTCTGAAACGAAGTCAGCTGGATTAAAATCAATTTCTGGTTTCCAATAATTGTTAGATTCTCCAGTTGCTGGATTAAATTCAAACACACTTCCTGGAGTAATATAATTCGTGAAAGAATAATACAAAACCGTATCTTCTTCTTTACCGCCGAATCCACCAGCAGAACCAATCCCTGGCAAGTCGATTGTTCTGATTAATTTTCCATCAAAATCATATTGCTTGACTTCTGAAGTTGCATCCACCATATATTGAGCAAACAAGTAACCTCCTCCTTTGGAAGTAGAAAGTACATTTTCTGTTTCTGGAATTACATCTACCCAATTGTCAGTTGTTGGATTCTCAAATGTTGTTTTGACCAATCTTTTGTTTGGCGCGTTTAAGTTCGTTGAAATGTAGAAAGTATTGTCTTTTGTTGTCAAAACTCCTGCATCTTGATCATAACCTGTTACCAACGGTTTGATTTCAGCGTTCTCATCTGTTAAATCCAAAACACTTAACTCATTTCCTGAAGTTGAAATAGCTCCTGTAATGAACAAATATTTTCCATCTTTTGAAACAGAACCTCCAACATATCTTCTTTTCTGTTCTTCTGTTGCTCCGTAAATTACTTTATCCTCAGATTGTGCTGTTCCTAATTTATGGTAATACAATTTATGTTGATCTGTTTTTGCAGAAAGTTCACTTCCTTCTGGCTTGTCATAGCTACTGTAGAAGAAACCTTCGTTATTTTTCCAAGAAAGTCCAGAAAATTTCACATCAATTAATGTGTCTTCTAAGATTTCTTTTTTCACGGCATCCATTACGATTACTTTTCTCCAATCTGAACCTCCTTCAGAAATAGCATAAGCAGCCAAAGTTCCGTCTTCTGTGAAAGAAAGTTGACCTAAAGAAGTTGTTCCGTCTTCAGAAAATGTATTTGGATCTAAAAACACTTCTTCGTTTCCTTCTGCATCTTTTCTGTATACAACGTATTGATTTTGTAATCCGTCATTTTTAGAATAATAAACATAATCTCCTTTTTTAGAAGGTGCAGATATTTTCTCATAATTCCACAATTCTGATAAACGCTCTTTTAAATCATCGCGGTATGGAATTTCGTCTAGGTAATCGAAAGTCACCTTGTTTTGTGCCTTTACCCACTCCGCTGTTTCATCACTCATATCATCTTCCATCCAACGGTAGGGATCAGCGATAACTTTATCAAAAATAGTGTCGGCATCACTGCGTTCCTCTGTTTTTGGATATTCCAAAGTTGTTTTCATTTTTTCTTGTTCTAGATTTTCTCCTTGCTCTTGGTTACATCCAATCAGCAGACTTCCAAGAATTGGGATAACGAATAGTTTTTTATACATGTTTCTCTCTTTTTGAATTGTGTAAAGATAAGGAAAAAGTAGGATTTCATAGCTGAGGGCTATAAGCTTAAAGCTAAAGGCCTGTTACAGCTACGATTTGAGATTTCCATATTGATTAGTTGAGTGGTTTTGGGTGTTTTTTGGATGACGGCACGCGGATAACGCGAATACAAGCATCGCTGATTTTGGCGGATATTTTTATGTAATGAAGTCAATTTATTTCCGTGAAGAATAAGCGCTGAAAAGATTAATCAAAGTTGTTTCTGATTCGTTCTAATTCTTGAATATCTAATAAGTCCTTTGGTCTATTCGACTTTATTTTACTAGAAATAAGATCGTTATAATTCATTACTTTGATATGAATCTCTTTTTCTTCTTTTTTTAATATTGAAGTTTCAGCATTTTTAAAAACCTCATCGAAAGACTTATTTGCTGAAAACTTAGTGATAAGTTCTAAATTTAACGGCTCTCTCGGTGAAAATTTAACGGAGATATTCTGTTTTTGTTCAACGACTTCTTTTGGAAATTGGGTCAATTCATATCCCATCTGATTAAAAACCTTAACTAATTTCTTTAAGTTTTCTGAACTGGTTTTAATCCAAAAATCGACATCTGCTGAATGTCGTTTATAACCGTGGAAGTTTACTGCCCCGCCTCCAACCATAACCATTTCTACTTTTTCCTTTTGAGCTAGTTCGTAAAATTGTAAAATATTATTACTCCAATCTTCCATCACTTTTCATCATTCAAAATCACAATAAAGTTTTCTTCCTTTTCCTGTGGTTTTTTGGAAGGAAACTGAGCAAAATAGGGCATTTCATTTAAAAACTCAATTAGTCGCTCACTTGGCTTTAAAGCTAAAAATCGCTTTTCCTCCATTCTATTCGCTTCTTCTTTTGTGGTGTATGAAATTTCCATGACTTTTCCTTATTGATAAATATAAACATTTAAATCCTAAGTTAAGTGGTAAAGTGCTTAAAGAAGAGCTGTTGAATTTCAAAATGTGCTATTACCAATGGAGGAAACAACAAATTTAATAATCGGTACAAAATTATGCAAACAGGGAATGTCTTCAGTGTTTATTCAGAAATAAACATTCTCAAGCCTTTACTCCTCAAAAACTCATTCAATTCAATCTTTTTATCCTCGGGACAAAAGAAGGTTATCTCTGATTTTTTATTTCTCACAAGCTCAACAACAATTATCTCCTTATCTAATTCACCTAAAAACAATGTAGGATGCGGATTCAACTGTTGCTTTATTACGAATCTCTTTATGAAATCATAGTTATAAATAATTTTCCTACCACTTAATTTCTCTACTTGTATATAATCATTTTTGAGTATTACATTCTTAATAGCGCTGTCTATAAAAAGGTATAACAACAATAAGAACACCCCAATAAATATAAGTTTTCCTATTAGATTAAAAGAAATAAAAAATGCAAAAAGTATCATTCCTAAAAGAGGAACAACAACTATGGCTTGCAAGAATATTCGCAAGCGTGATTCTCCACTAAATTTCAATTGATAATCGGCTTCCACTACACGATATTGTTTTACCACAAAAATTATGGTAGTTCAAATCTAATTTTTTTATTACCCCGATAGCAAACTCCCAAGCAATGGAATAACTAATAATTTTTCTTACATCGTTTCTTTTCATTCTGAATTGGTTAAATATAAGGAAAAACAAGTATTCAAAGACCACTGATTGATTTGGTTCAAGTAGGATGAAGGAACGCGGATTAAGCTGGAGTAAAACACAACAATTTAAAACAAATGGAAAAGGACGGTTGCAAACCGTCCCTGCGTATTCCATTTTTAAACGATTGTTTTTGCGTGGATTTTGTTCCATCCAAAATTCGTAATTCGTAATTTCAATTCCTAATTAAATAATGAATCATCCACCAAATTCGGCACTGTAACTTTTAACAAAGGCTCCATTTCCATGGCACGTTTGATTGCAAACATTGATCCTTCGTTTCTTGCCCAGTTTCTTCTGGCTATTCCGTTGTTTACATCCCAATGCAGCATAGATTTCAATCTTCTGTCAGCATCGGCTGTTCCATCGAGCAACATTCCAAAACCACCGTTGATGACTTCTCCCCAACCTACTCCACCACCATTGTGAATGGAAACCCAAGTTGCACCGCGGAATGAATCCCCGATTACGTTTTGAATCGCCATGTCGGCAGTGAATTGTGACCCGTCGTAAATATTTGACGTTTCTCTATAAGGCGAATCTGTTCCTGAAACATCGTGGTGATCTCTTCCCAAAACTACTGGTCCGATTTCTCCTTTTTCTATTGCTTTGTTGAAAGCTTCCGCGATTTTCATTCTTCCTAATGCATCGGCATATAAGATTCTTGCTTGTGAACCCACAACTAATTTATTTTCTTGCGCACCTTTAATCCATTGGATATTGTCCGCCATTTGCTGTTGAATTTCAGCTGGACTTTCTTTTTGTAATTCTTCTAAAACTTGACAAGCAATTTCATCAGTTTTGGCTAAATCTGCTGGATCGTTTGAAGCACAAACCCAACGGAAAGGTCCAAATCCGAAATCGAAACACATAGGTCCCATGATGTCCTGAACATAAGATGGATATTTGAAATCAATTCCGTTTTCTGCCATAATATCTGCACCAGCGCGTGACGCTTCTAATAAAAAGGCATTTCCGTAGTCAAAGAAATAGGTTCCTCTTGCTGTGTGATTATTGATCGCATTGGCATGTCGAACAAGAGATTTTTGAACTTCTTTTTTAAATTGCTCTGGGTTTTCGGCCATCATTTTGTTGGATTCTTCCAAACTTAATCCAGCAGGATAATATCCTCCCGCCCAAGGATTGTGCAATGAAGTTTGGTCAGA
Organism: Brumimicrobium sp.; assembly: GCF_048268645.1. NCBI lineage: Bacteria > Pseudomonadati > Bacteroidota > Flavobacteriia > Flavobacteriales > Crocinitomicaceae > Brumimicrobium > Brumimicrobium sp. The sequence goes on from NZ_JBLWVE010000018.1 coordinate 6,953, forward strand.
TCCTAAGTCAACTTTTACGTTTTCTTGATCGAATTTCTCCCAAACATCAACGATATTTCCTTGGTAAGCAATCGAAACGACTTCCTTATTGGCCTTTGCTACATTTACACGAGCAACCAATTCATCTAAATCTGAAATTACCTCATCGACCCAACCTTGAGAATGACGGGTATTTGTTGCTTTTCCGTTGATTTCAGCACATACGGTAATGCATCCTGCAATATTCCCTGCTTTCGGTTGTGCTCCTGACATTCCACCTAGTCCGGCGGTAAGGAATAATTTTCCTGCTAATCCTTCACCGTCTTTTGCAATTTTTCTTCCTGCGTTTAAAACGGTAATCGTTGTTCCATGTACAATTCCTTGAGGTCCGATATACATAAAAGAACCAGCAGTCATCTGACCATATTGCGTAACTCCAAGTGCGTTGTACTTTTCCCAATCGTCTTGTTTCGAATAATTCGGAATCATCATTCCATTCGTAACCACAACTCTTGGAGCATCTTTATGCGATGGAAAAAGTCCCATCGGGTGTCCAGAATACATCACTAAAGTTTGTTCTTCCGTCATTTCCGATAAATACTTCATGGTCAAACGGTATTGCGCCCAGTTTTGGAATACTGCACCGTTTCCACCGTAGGTTATTAACTCGTGTGGATGTTGTGCTACTGCGTAATCCAAATTATTGTGGATCATGAGCATGATGGCTTTCGCTTGGTCACATTTCCCAGGATATTCCTTAATGTCTCTGGCGTGCAATTTATAATCTGGACGATAACGGTACATATAAATTCGACCGTAAGTTTCCAATTCGTGTTTAAAATCAGGTAACAACTCAGCATGCTGCTCAGAAGGAAAATATCTTAAAGCATTTTTCAAGGCCAACTTTTCCTCTTCTTTAGAAAGAATTTGCTTTCTTTTTGGAGCGTGATTCACTGAAGAATCATAAGGCTTTGCTGGTGGAACTTTTGAAGGAATTCCTTCCTGAATGTCTTTTTGAATATCTTGTATTGTCATGTTAAAAACGTTTTAGTTCTATTTTATTTAATATCATCCCGACAGAGCAAAGCGACGAGGAATCTCTTTACCTATCAACTATCCCTTTTCAATACTAAGTATTTTGTACCTATCGAAACATTAAATATATTAATCTGAAGCAATAAGAAGTTCTCAGGCTACAGACTTAATCTCCCTACCCCAAACTTTTCAATTTTTCTTCTAAGATTTTAATCTTTTCCTGAGCATCGGCTAACTTCTTCTTTTCGATATTAACCACCTGTTCGGGTGCGTTATTCACGAATCTTTCGTTCCCTAACTTCTTTTGAACAGATTTCATAAAGCCTTCCGTATATTTCAATTCACCTTTAACTTTTTCAATTTCAGCTTCAACATCCACAGTATCGCCAAAAGGAATATAGAAAGAGGAATTCTTCACGATAAAAGAGAAGGCATTGTCCATTTTCTCATCAATATAAGAAAGTGCTGAAACGTTACCCATTTTGATTAAAACAGGATCCATTGCTACTGAATGATTATTGCTTTTTACAATTCCTAATTCGATTTCAACTTTATTGGCAATGTTATTTTGCTTACGGATGTTACGAATATTAGAAATCACTTCAGCAGTTATTTTGAAGTTGTTAATAATGTCTTCATTTACTTTTCCAGCTTCTGGCCATTCTGCAACAATAATATCTTCTCCTTCTTTTCTTTCTTTCAATAAGTGCCAAATTTCTTCAGAAATAAATGGTGTGAAAGGGTGAATGATTTTCATTAATTGCTCAAAGAATTCAATCGTTTGTGCTTTTGTTTTTGCGTCAATCGGTTGCTGATAGGCTGGCTTAATCATTTCTAAATACCAAGAACAGAAATGATCCCAAACTAATTTGTAAGAGGCCATTAAAGCATCAGAAATTCTAAATTTATCGAATTGGTCATTGATGTGAATCAAAGTTTCGTTGAGTTTACTTTCAAACCACTCTACTGCAATTTTAGAAGATTCTGGTTGCTCGATTTCTGCAACCTCCCAAGAACTTACTAAACGGAAGGCATTCCAGATCTTATTGGTGAAGTTTCTTCCTTGCTCACACTGACTTGTATCAAATGGCAAATCATTTCCTGCTGGTGATGAAACCAACATTCCAATTCTAACTCCATCCGCTCCGAAGTCTTCAATTAATTTAATCGGATCTGGAGAGTTCCCTAATGATTTAGACATTTTACGGCCTAATTTATCACGAACAATTCCAGTATAATATACATTTTTAAACGGTTGTTCATCCATCCATTCGTATCCAGCAATAATCATTCTTGCTACCCAGAAGAACATAATTTCTGGAGCCGTTACGATATCGTTTGTTGGATAGTAATATTTTATTTCTTCGTTGTTTGGGTTTGTTAATCCATCAAAAACAGAAATTGGCCACAACCAGCTCGAGAACCAAGTATCCAAAACATCTTCGTCTTGTTTTAATTCTACTTCAGAAATAGTTCTTCCTGCTTTTTCGTTGGCTAATTTCAAGGCTTCTTCTTGATTTTTCGCCACTACAAAGTCGTCGTCTCCTTCACCAAAATACCACGCAGGAATTCTGTGTCCCCACCACAATTGTCTAGAAATACACCAATCTTTGATGTTTTCCATCCAGTGACGGTAGGTGTTTTTCATGTTGTCTGGATAGAACTTAATGTCGCCATTCATCACATGTTCCAATGCTGGTTCAGATAAGTTTTTCATATCTACGAACCATTGTAAAGAAAGACGCGGTTCAATAACTGCGTCGGTTCTTTCAGAAAAGCCTAATTTATTGATATGGTCTTCCACTTTCACCATGAAACCTTTCTCTTCTAATTCTTTTGCAATAGCTTTTCTCGCTTCAAAACGATCCATCCCCTCGTAATGCAATCCTTTTTCATTCAAGGAACCGTCGGCATTCAAGATATCAATTACTTCCAAGTTGTGACGCTCACCCATTTCGTGGTCATTCACATCGTGTGCTGGTGTAATTTTCAAACACCCTGTACCAAATTCCATATCCACATAATCATCTTCGATAATTGGAATAGCACGGTTAGCAATAGGAACAATGGCTTTTTTACCGATCAAGTTTACATAACGAACGTCATTCGGATTCACACAAATTGCGGTATCCCCCAAAATGGTTTCAGGTCGAGTTGTTGCAATTGTTAACCACTCATCCGTTCCTTCGATTTGGTAACGCACGTTGTACAATTTAGAATTCACTTCTTTGTGAATTACCTCCTCATCTGAAAGCGCCGTTTTTGCAGATGGATCCCAATTCACCATTCTTACGCCACGGTATATTTTTCCTTTTTTATATAAATCAATGAAAATGTCTTCAACAGATTCAGCATAGCTCTCATCCATTGTGAAGGTTGTTCGCTCCCAATCACATGAAGCTCCTAATTTCTTCAATTGATCAAGGATAATTCCTCCGTGTTTTTCTTTCCATTCCCAAGCATGCTCCATAAATTCATCACGTGTCAAGTCGGATTTCTTAATTCCTTCACCACGTAATTTGTTCACTACTTTTGCTTCAGTTGCAATAGATGCGTGGTCTGTTCCTGGCACCCAACATGCATTTTTACCTTGCATACGTGCACGACGAATCAAAACATCTTGAATGGTATTGTTCAACATGTGTCCCATGTGCAAAACTCCTGTAACGTTGGGCGGTGGAATTACAATGGTATATGGCTCTCTGTCATCTGGTTCACTGTGGAAATAGTTTTTCTCCATCCAGTGTTTGTACCATTTTTCTTCTGACTTCTGTGGTTCGTATGTTTTGGGAATTTCCATGCTTATTTTCTTGTTTGACACAAAGATAATTAAACGCTAGGAAATGGTGGTGGGTTGGGGTGAATAAATGTTTGTCTGATAATTATGAGTGATGAATGATGAATGCAGTCGGGACTTCGTGTGTACCAACCCCCTTCTGCATTTATCATTTAAAAAAACTCAAAATTCACACTCACAACTTAAAGGTTTTTTACTCTAAAAAACCTTTAAACTCCATTCCTAAATCAGTTGCTTTCCACGTTGAAGATTGCTCTATAAAATCGTCTGAAAAATGCGTTCTTGTGTGAACTTTTAGGGGGTAATTCTCTAAGTTCCCATTCAATACAATCTGCTTTCCTTGGGGTACAAATATTTTTACTGTTACTTTTTGACCTCTAAATTTACTTGATTTAGGAAATGAATAACGGGTTGGAATATTCAAGACATTTCCATCTTGTGCAATGGCATACCAAACATCTTCAGAATTGATTTTAGCACTTTTCAATGTTCCACCTTGGCTACGTCTTTCAACGGTGTAATAGAATATAGAATCTGGTGTTGACAACACTTCAATTCTTGCATAGCCCATTTTTATTTCTTCTTCATCTATAGATAAATAGTTGTTGAAACTATATTCCATTTCATTGGAAATTTTCAAATCATCTTCGAATAAATTCACTTGTAAATCCAGAGAGTCTACTTGAACAATTTGACGTTCAACAGAAGTGTATCTTTCTTTAAAATCGAAGCCGGTTTTTGCTCCCAGTACAGAAATCGTTACGATTGCAGCAAACCAAATCACCAATAAAGTTAGAATAAACGCTCTTGACTTCTTCTTTCCACTCAAGGTCAGCATTTCTCCCAACATAATTAAAAACATAATTGGAATCAAAGCAACAAAGAAAATACTCCAAACCGCGAGGGTTGCATCTTCAAAAATCAATCCTACTCCTGTTTTAACATCGGTAAATACAGGAATTCCATTGACGAACACAAAATTTGATTTTGTAATGAACACAAGTACAAGCGCAACTATTGAAACGATTCCACCAATTATCAAAACAAAACCTATTAACCTTGAAATCATGCGAAGCACTGTAGTTATGGCCCCATTCCCTTTTTCAATGGTAAATTTCACTGAGTTTGACGCGCGCTTAAATCCAGTTTTAGCTTCCTCTTTCACTGAATCGGCGAAGGCTTTTATGTTATCCAAATTTGCAGGTTGACCTTTCATTTGCAACTTCTGAGCTGTAGTTTTTGCTTCTGGAATTGCAATCCAAGCTATGATGTACACCAAAACTCCAGAACCACCAACCAAAACCAATACGATCCACAAAACACGAATCAAAACGGGGTCGATGTTAAGGTAATGACCTAAACCTGCGGAAACTCCCGCCAGCATTCCTTCATCAGTATCCCTGTACAATCGCTTAGATTCCGCCTTTTGATTGAACTGTGTTTCTGATTTATTTTCTTCATATTCAGCCTCGTCATAATCCTCATCAAATTGATTCGGTGACCCCATGATTGAGATAACTTCTTCAACATCTGCATAAGTAACAACTTCTTTATTTTTGTTTAATCGTTCTTGAAATAGTTCTGCAATTCGCGATTCAATATCCGCTACCATTTCTTCTACACCTTCTTGACTAGAAAAAACCCGTTTAATGTCTGTAAGGTAATCCTTCAAAATCTGAAAAGCATCTTCTTCAATATGATAAACCATACCTGCCAGATTTATAGTTGTTGTCTTTTTCATAGCGTTTTATTTTCTAATTGGTTAACTGCTTTTTTCAATATGCTCCATGTGGCTTTTAACTCCGACAAGAAAGACTCGCCTTCCTTGGTTAATCCATAATACTTCCTTGGTGGCCCAGCGTTAGATTCCTCCCAACGATAATCTAGCAATTCGGCATTCTTCAATCGGGTGAGTAAAGGATAAAGCGTTCCTTCTACCACAATCAATTCAGCTTCCTTCAACTGCTCAATGATTTCAGATGGATAACATTCTTTTTCTGAAAGGATGGATAAAACACAGTATTCTAAAATACCTTTCCTCATTTGTGCTTTCGTGTTCTCTACCTTCATAATTATATTATTACAGGACAAATATACAAAAGAATATAGTACTATGCAATACAAGGTACTATATATTTAAAATAAATTTTAAATATAGTGTGAGAAAGAGAGAAAAGAGCGAGGCGCTTCGATTCATCCATTTGTTTAAAAGATTTATTTTATAAAAGAATCAAAAATCGTAGTTTAGCGGAAAATTATAATTATGAAAAAGAAACACTTAATGATAGGTTTGATGACTGCTGGTTTTTTTGCTAGCTGTAACACTCCTTCAACAACTGATGCTCCTACTAGCGAAACAGACTCAACAGAAGTTGTAGTTGAAGAAACAGAAGAAGAGGAAGAGACAACGATTGATCCGAATCAAACTTCGTTTGGTCCTAACAAGGTTGACACAACAATTGCCATTTCAACTGAGGAATTATTAGCACAGTTTGAGGGAAAAACAGAATTGGAAGCCACTTTCAAAGCGGAGATTAACGAAACTTGCTCAAAAATGGGATGTTGGATAAACATCGCAAAGGAAGATGGTGAAACATTTAGAGTTCGTTTTAAAGACCACTTTACTATTCCTGTTGACACAGAACCAGGTACCATCGCTTACATGTCAGGAAAAGCAATTCAAGATACTGTTTCTGTAGATATGCAAAAGCATTTTTTAGAGGACGCTAATGCATCTCAGGAAGAAATCGATGCGGTTACAGAAGTTAAATATGGGATGACTTTTATTGCTGATGGTATAGAAATCGTGAAGTAGACTTTACAGAAATCGTCAACTTATAATGAAAAACAAAAGTAACTGAACAATTTAAATCATAACATTTTAAAGAGATTCCTCGGCGTTTACATTCTTTTGCAAGAATATAAACTTTGTCTGAATGACATTTCATTTGGTAGGTCTCGGAAAAAAAAGCACTCCTCAAGCTCCGCTTGAGTAGTGCTTTTTTTTTAAACTTCCGAGCCACAACTATGTCTTTCCGACAAAGCGCAGCGCCGAGGAATCTCTTTTTTTTAGTCGTTAACTAGTCTCTCCACATTCTATCGTATTGGAAACATCCATTACAAAGAGGATGAGCCATTTATTATATTAAGTATAACCAACAAAAAAGGGCGCATAAATGCGCCCTTTTTTGTTGGTTATATTCTTCCTAGAAGTTATATTCTCCAGCTTCGATAACACGTTGTGCGATTTGCTGACGTGCTTCTTTAGAATTAAATCCTTCGATTTTAGTGAATCGACGTAATCCCATCAACATCATTTTCGCTTCGTCCCCTCCAGCAAATGCGTTAATTGCATCTTTTGCTGACTTATTGATTTTATCTGCCATATCATAGAAGTATGTCTTCACGATAGCGATTTCATCTTTACAAGCTTCTTCACCTTTCATTGCAATCATCTTATCTACACGCAATAGAACTGATTCTGCCATGTAAGTATCGATTGATAAATCGGCGATATTCATTAAAACCTCTTGTTCTTTAGCTAGGGTTTGCATTAATTTCTGAACTGCAGATCCAGCTACCATTAATATTGTTTTCTTGAATCCAGCCAATGCTTTATATTCTTCAGCAAAAACACCTTCTGGTGCATCACCAAAATCTGGGATACTCATTAATTCATTGGCTACCTCTTGAGCGGGCCCCATCAAATCAAGTTCTCCTTTCATTGCTCTTTTCAACACCAAGTCTACAGTCAACATACGGTTGATTTCGTTGGTTCCTTCAAAGATACGGTTGATTCGTGCATCACGGTAAGCTCTTTCTACCGCCGATTCTGCAGAATACCCCATTCCTCCATGAATTTGAACTGCCTCATCTACAACATAGTCTAAACACTCAGAACCTGCAACTTTCAAGATTGCACATTCGGGAGCAAACATTTCAATTCCTTTTAAGGTTGCTTGCTCTTTGTCCATACCCCCATCAATATATGCTTGGATGGCATCATCAATATTTTGACCGGCACGGTAAGTTGCTGACTCTACGACAAAAGATTTAATTACTTGCTCGGCAATTTTATGACGAATTGCTCCGTATTTAGAGATTGGTCGCCCAAATTGCTCGCGCTCGTTAGCATATTTAATTGAATAAGTTATAGCATCTTTCGCTCCACCTAAAACACCTGCCGCTAATTTAATACGACCAATATTCAAAATATTCAAGGCGATTTTAAACCCATTTCCGCGCTCAGAAAGCATATTTTCAACAGGAACTTTAACGTTATTAAAGAATACCTGACGCGTAGAAGAACCTTTAATTCCCATCTTCTTCTCTTCCGGATTTAAAGAAACTCCTTCAGATTCTGCATCAACAATAAATGCAGTTAAGTTTTTATCGTCACCAATTTTAGCAAAAACAGTCAATACCTTTGCGAATCCACCATTGGTAATCCACATTTTCTGACCATTGATGATATAATGCTTTCCATCATCAGTTAATTCAGCTTTAGTTTTTCCTGAATTTGCATCAGAACCTGAAGAAGGCTCTGTCAAACAATAAGATGCTTTCCATTCACCAGAAGCTAATTTTGGAATATATTTTTCTTTTTGTTCTTGCGTTCCATAGTATAGAATTGGTAAAGTTCCGATTCCTGTGTGTGCACCATAAGCAACAGAGAAAGAATATCCTTTTCCTAATCTTTCGGTAGCCAATAAAGTCGTTTTAAAATCAACGCCCATTCCTCCTAAATCTTCTGGAACAGACAAACCTAAAAGACCTAACTCACCTGCTTTATCCAATAAAGAAGGCATTAATCCCTCTTCCATTTCATCTATGCGGTCCAAATTCGGCTTAATTTCTTGCTCGATAAAATCATCGCACATACTCGCAATCATTCCTTGTTCTTCAGTCCATTCTTCTGGAATGAAAATATCTTCTGGCTTTGTATCACGGATAATGAACTCTCCACCTTTAATCGTATTGTTTTCTGACATGTTATATAGTTTTAATGAATATTCAGCTTTTTACTGTCGTAAACATAACAATTATATCTTTACTATGCAAGCATACTAAAATAAGAATATTCATTTTTTTTATGAAATGAGGAAAAGTCGTAAATAAAACCCACATGAATGCTGAAATCTTTATCTTTGAAAAAAAGTTAGTCATAAGTGAAAGTTTTTCAAGGTTTTAATGAAATAGCAAAGATTCCTCATCCCGTTTTAACCATTGGAACGTTCGACGGAGTACATTTGGGACATCAAAAAATCATCAAGCAGCTCAATGAAGTCGCTGAGAAGATAGGCGGCGAATCTGTACTTTTTACCTTTTACCCTCACCCTAGAATGGTGCTATTCCCTGAATCTCATGGCTTAAAACTAATTCAAACCCAGGTTGAAAAACTAGACAAGTTAGAGCGCATGGGGTTGAAGAACATTATTGTCCACCCATTTACCAAAGAATTTTCACGTTTAACCGCACTTGAATTTGTCCGCGACTATTTAGTCAACAAGTTGAACATCAAAACCATTGTGATTGGTTATGATCACCAGTTCGGAAAAAACAGAGAAGGAAGCTTGGAGTTACTCAAGGAACTGGCACCTGTTTACGATTTTGAAGTCATAGAAATTGGCGCTAAAGACATCGATGAAGTCAATGTGAGTTCAACAAAGATCCGTGAAGCATTAAAAGAAGGTAATATCGAATTGGCCAACACTTATTTAGGTGAAGAATTTCAAATCAATGGTCCTGTCGTTCACGGTCAACAACTAGGTACAAAACTTGGTTTTCCTACAGCCAATATCGAGCTTGAAAATGACATTAAACTGATTCCTAAAAACGGTGTTTACGCCACGCGAGTCGCAAGAGAAAACAATGCAGAATACTTTGGCTTAGTGAGCATAGGTGAACGGCCAACGGTTGATGATTCTGGCCGCATCTCTATTGAAGTCTACCTTTTGGACTTTGAAGGAGATTTATACGGTGAAAATTTAAGATTAAAAATCCTCAAACGCATCCGTGACGAGAAAAAATTCGATACCTTAGATGAATTGGTTAAAGAAATGCATAAAGATGAGGAACGTCTTCGCAATTGGATTGTTGATTATAATTGGTAAGTTCACTTGGGGCCAAATCCCTGTGGATGATTTACACTATTATTCTCTTGAAGAAGTACAACAAGCACATCCAGACACCATATACGCAATAGATTTAAGCAAGAAAAAACTAGTGCAGTTGCCTTCTGAATTAAAGCAATATAGAAATTTAAAAGGACTCAAATTAACAAAGAATAAGCTGGAGGAATTGCCTGAGTTCTTCACCCTATTTTCCCAGCTAGAATTTTTATACCTTGACAAAAACAAATTCAACCATTTTCCACCGCAGTTATTCTACTTAGAAGACTTGACTTATTTGAACATCAGTAGAAACCAGATCAACTCCATTCCAGCTGGAATAAAAAACCTGAAAAAACTAAGGTATTTAGACCTATGGGACAATCGCTTTACGACAATTGACCCCGCGTTTGCAGAGTTGCAACAATTAGTATTTATCGATTTTAGAGGAACGACCTTTGCAACTTCATTTGTTAAGCAATGGACTACCGCCTTCCCCAATACAACGGTGAAGTTTGACAATCCTTGCAATTGTCTAGATTAAGGAAAAATAGGGAGAGCGCTCTAGAGTGAGGGTGAGATTGAAAATCAAATACTTCTCAATCAAAACAATATTCAGCTTTATTTCAGCTTATCAATTACCTCTTTGTACTTTTCGTTCTTCGTGATATAAAACCCAATTTGAAGCAATTCAAACAATTGTTCTGTTACTGGTTTGGTAATCTTATCTACCCTTACGTTCACTTCATAATTCTCCAGATCAGACAAGGCGTTTTCAACTTCATTTGCATGCGTTAAATCAATATCACCATCATAGGTCTTAATTACAAGCGTGCTTAACTCTCCTTCTACTACTCTACAAACCGTTAAAGTATCTTTTCTTCTCAATTCAACCATTTCAGTTTTTCTCAAGACACTTTCCCAAATTACATCACTAAATTGATCGATAATTCCCTCCACCTTCTCTATATCATTTTTCTTCATTTTCTCCCAATCTTCTGCTGGGATGCCATTCAATACTAAAAACTCAACGAATTCTTTTTCTAAATCCTTCAAATCCTGTAATTGCAAACGAGTATATTTCATGGTTTTGTTTTTGAATGAACAAATATCATAAATTAAATTCGTTCCTCTTCATTTTATGTTAGAATTACTGTTCACCTTAGGTCTTTAAACAAATATCGATATAAGTCATGGAATTACAATCCTTATCTTCAGTTCAACGGAAAATCAGGGAACAATGGATTCCGAGCAGAAGTTTCAAACATGACGGGTATACTCCATAGAAATAAAGCAACCATAATTTCTATTTCAAGTTACACGGCAACAGCTCAGACAATGACGGCAGAGGAGTTTTTGGATACAGATCAGATAATTTCTCTAAAAACGAACTCTCAATACTTAGTAAATCTTCCTGGTACAGAGGAGAATTGACAAATGGTACTTCAATAAACTGGACCAACAATATAAATAACCTCCCTTCATTACGCACTTTTCAATTTAAAAGAGTGAAAAAGTTTGGAGGTGGAGATGTTTTTCTAAAAACTTACAACAATTTGACTCTTGATAGTTCCTTAAGTTTCTATGTCACTTCAGGGTCAGGTAGGTTTGCAGAAACAGGAAATAAAATGTTCGGAATTGGAGAAATCCCCAACGCTCACTATTACCAAGGCTTCATAGGAGAAGCGATTGTCTTTGCAAGTGCTTTAAATGATGAAGAATTGAATAGGGTACATAGCTACCTCGCCATAAAATATGGTCAACCATTAGGATCTGTTTCTAATACTGTGAACTCCAAAGCCTCAAACGGAGCTAACATTTGGCAAGCAGATTCAAAGTACCAAAACAACATCATTGGAATTGGTCGAGATGACATTTCATTATTAAATCAAAAGCAATCGCATCAGATGGACGATGTTGTTCGTTTATACCTCAAAAAAATTCACACAACGAATCAAGAAAATAACGGAACTTTTTCAAAAGACAGGTCTTTTGTACTAATGGGTTCCAATGAAGACAAGCTGCATGCAACTGATGCTTCTAACACAGAAATGTTTGCTGGTCTTGCTTATTCCACTTCATGTCATTTGTTTTCTGTCATCGAACGAAACTGGAAAGTACAACGCACCAACATAACAGATAGGTTCAACATTGACATTCAACTCAGTGATTCTGTAAAGTTACACCAAATCAATCCAGCACACTTGCGACTTGTTGTAGACAATGACAATGACCTTTCGAATGGATGGATAGGATGTTATGGAATCAATGATGATGGTCTAAACATAGTTTATGCAAATCGGCTTTTTATTTTACAAACACCCTTATGTCATCGCCTTGTTTGATAAACGCATATACTTTCTTAACTTTAAACTCCAATAAAAACATCATGGCAAAAAAAGTCCCTCAAAAAGCGTTTACATTTCTTCAACAATTAGCAAAGAACAACGATCGTGATTGGTTTAACGAGCACAAGGCTGAGTTTAAAGCTATAGCGTCTGAAATGAAGGAGTTCTATAATGAGTTAATGATAAGCATGCAGGAACATGATGCTATTGAAAAGCTTAAGGTGTTCCGTATTTACCGAGATATTCGATTCTCGAAGAATAAAACACCTTACAAAACCCATCTTGGAGCATCTTTCACAAGAGCAAAACCAAAACTTCGAGGTGGCTATTATCTTCATTTAACGCCTGGTGAATCATTTATCGCTTGTGGTTTTTGGGCACCAGAAAAAGAAGATTTATTGCGCATCAGAAAAGAATTCGAAATGGATGCCACAGAGATCAGGGAAATCCTTGGGGACAAAACATTCAAAAACATTTGGGGAGAAATGGAAGGTGAAGAATTAAAAACAGCACCAAAAGGCTTCAACAAAGAACATGAAAACATAGATTTGATTCGTAAAAAACAATTCGTTTTCACCAAAAACTTTACAGACGAAGAAGTATTATCTCCAGGATTTATGGAAGAGATTAACAATGCATTCAAGGCCATCCGCCCCTATTTTGATTTCATGACTGAGGTACTCACAACAGATGAGAACGGCATGTCTAACTTTGAAGACTAATTAAACCATACTCCATACCCTTGACGTTTTAATTCTAGGGCCAATTGCTCTTCCATTGCCATTGCTTCAGCTTGGGTTTTCATCGGATTCAAATGATTGTATAAACTCGGACGTAAGTACTTTCCATATTGCTCAACAATACGCGATGATATTTTGTGCCCTTTCTTATTCACATAGCCTGTTTTGTGCTGTTTAAAGCGCTCTTCAGGGGTTTTACTTGTCATCCCCACATAAACACATTGCAAAGCTCCATTGAATTGCGGGTTCGCCCTCCTGAATTTTGCACTTTCAGAAAACACTTTCTTTGATAACTCGACTACATAAACTGAATATTCTGTTTTTGCCACTTTAAATTGGTGTTGGTCGGACTAAGATAGTTGTTTTTTTGATGGTTTGAAAAATGGATCAGTCTCAAAAGCTAATTGGCATAAAATAAAAAAGCACCTACATTTCTGTAAGTGCTTTTTTTTTGTGGGCCCTACTGGATTCGAACCAGTGACCCCCTGCTTGTAAGGCAGGTGCTCTAAACCAACTGAGCTAAGGGCCCTTTCTTTTCGCTTTGTTTTGAGGTTTCGTTTAACCCCGTTGCGGGTGCAAATATAAGTACAATATTTAAATCTATTGCAACTTTTTTGAAAAAAAATTAAATTATTTCTTCGAGTAAAAAGAAACTTCCAAAAACAATCAACATATCTTGTTTATTATTAAGTTCTTGCGCCATAGCAAAGGCTTTTTTTGCATCAGAAAAAAAACTTACTTTTTTTTCATTTATTTTATTTACTGACTTAAAATCGTCAATTTTCATAGATCTTTGACTATTGAATTCAGTGAAATAATATTCCCATTCTTCTGGAAAGAGCTTAAATATTTCAGCTAAATCTTTATCATTTGATGCTCCATATAAAACCCTAACGTTTTTATTGGTATATTTCTTTTGAACATCTTGAATAAAACGTTGAACTCCCATTACGTTGTGAGCTGCATCCAAAATCACCAAAGGTTCTGCACTGTACAATTGATTTCGACCATACAATCCTGTGTTCTTGTATAAATCTTTTAAAGCCGTTTTCTTTATTGAATCAAGTCTTGAATCTCCTTTTAAGAGAAAATCAATGGCTTTAAAAGCCAAACGTTTATTTGTTTCAAAAGTATGCTCATCATTTTGTTCGGGTAAAAAGAAAATTGGTGATAGGTTTCTATTTGCAGCTTCAATAAAAACAGGCTTTATTTCATCATCGGATTCTCCAATTAAAACAGGAACATTCTTTTTAATTATTCCTGCTTTTTCACCAGCAATCTTCGCCCGTGTATCTCCTAATATCGCAACATGATCCAGTCCGATATTGGTAATGACAGACAATTCTGGTAGAATAACATTTGTTGCATCTAAACGACCTCCTAATCCCGTTTCGACAACTACAACATCACACTTCTCTTTATGAAAATGCGCCAAAGCCATCACCCAAGTCATTTCAAAGAAAGAAGGGGAGAAATCAAAATCGGTATTTTGAATACGGTCAATAGAGTCGACCACCTGATTTGCTCCAATTTTCTCACCATTCACACGAATTCTTTCTCGAAAATCTTTGATATGAGGAGATGTAAACAAACCAACCCTCTTTCCTGCGGCTGTTAATGCGCTGGCAATAATAGAACACGTAGTTCCTTTACCGTTAGTTCCTGCAACATGAACGAATTTCATCTTGTCAATGGGAACATTAAAAAATTGAATTAAAGCAAGAGTATTGTCAAGTGTAGGTTTATAGGCGGAACTACCTACTTTTTGGAAAACAGGAAATTGATTGAATAACCAATCGACCTTTTCATCATAATTTTCGGGAATCATTTTATCCAGGTTGAACAGTGACGGTATAATACGTGATTTCGTTTCGAGCTCCAGGCTTTTCCTTATAACGCACTTCTTTTTTCACCAATTCAATCACTTCATCAATTAACCTTTGGTTAGAAGCAGTGGTTCCATTTCTAATTACATCTGCCCTAACCACTTTCCCTTGCGAGTCAACAGTTAACTTTAAGGCAATTGTAGATCTTTCGTCGTTGGGTGTTTTAGGTTTTGAACGTATATTAGACAAACGGACTCTTTCACCATCACCTCCTGTTCCTGCCTCACCGCTTCCACTTCCAGGACCGCTATCATTTCCGAATCCACCTCCAGATCCACTCGTTCCAGAACCACCTGAACCACTTCCTGAGAAAGGGTTTGCTGCTTCTTCTTCTTGAGAAGTTGAGTTATTGCTATTGGACTCTCCTGTTCCTGTATTGGTTTGAACAGGAGACTCTTCTTGTGTTGCCTGATGTTGAGGGTTTTCTTGTGGCGTTGGAGTTGGCGTAACATTCTCGCTTGGAGATCCTCCACCTGCATTGTGAATTTCAAAATCTTCAATTCCACTTTCACTCATCGTGATGGGAATAGGAACGGTTACTTTTGGCGGATCAGGTTCACTGTATTTAATAAAGAAAAGTAAGAATAAGGTAATCAATAGGAACGCAATTGCTGCGATGATTCCTTTACGATTGTCCGATGCTCTTACAACAGGTACTACTGCCATTTCTATTCATTCAAATTAATCATATGCTAAAACAGGCTTCCATCCTTTTGTCTTTGACAAAGCCAAAATTTGAAACACTGCTTCATAACTTGCTTTTCTTGCTCCTGCAATTTTCACTTTCATTTCTGGTGTTTTCTCAACCTCTTGAATTAAGAAGTCACGAATTTCTTCATAGCTCACTCCATCCGTTTTCACTCCGTAAGGATTCGTGGTATTACTGGCATCACTCAACATAATTTGATAGAGGTCATTTTCAGTAATCACAATTGTGGTTGTGGCATTTTCTTTCGAGGTATCTAACTTCTCAGTAGGCTGTGGTAACTCAACAGGAGTGTTTTTCTCTGCCATTGTACTCATAATAATAAAGAATACGAGCAATAAAAACACCAAGTCGGTCATGGAAGCCATCCCGCCCTCAATTTTTATTTTATTTTGTGTACCAAATCCCATAATTCAATATTTTACTTTGAAGGTTTATGGAGAATATCCATAAATTCCATTGCATCATTTTCCATTCGGTATACAACTTTTGAAATCTGAGTCACTAAATAGTTGTATCCCATATATGCTATAATTCCAACAATAAGACCTGCAACTGTTGTAATCATGGCAGTCATAATCCCTGGCGCAATTGTCCCTAAATCCAGAGAATCAAGATTCTTCATGTCGTTGAACACTTGAACCATTCCTATCGTAGTTCCTAAGAACCCAATCATAGGAGCAGCACCTGCAGCAGTTGCCAAGAAACTCAAGCGTTGTTCCAGTCTTGAAATTTCTAATTTTCCAGTATTGTCAATTGTCGATGCAACGATATCCACTGGTTTCCCTAAACGATCAATTCCTTTTTCTAGCATTCTTGCAGAAGGAGAGTCTGTGCGAACACATAAACTTTTCGCTTCATCAATCTTACCATCTGTAAGGTACCTTTTCACTTCAGATAAAAAGTTTGGATTTTTCTTCGAAGCTCTTTTCAATGCCAATAAACGTTCTACAAAAACATAGACTGCATAAATAGACATCACTGCTAATGACAACAGGATTACAAGTCCCATAACACTGCTTGCAGCATCTGAAACAGCTTCCCAAATAGCAACTTCTTTGTAGTTCTCTTCAGCTCCGATTGCTGTTGAATCTTGAACAACTTGTAGTAAAAATGATCCTTTCATAGTATCAATAACGAATTAAATTAAATTTTGTTACAACGCTCTTTCTAATAAATAAAATCCTGCACCTGCAAGATAACCAATAAATGCCAACCAAGACATGTTTTTCAAATACCAAAAGAATGAAATTTTTTCCATCCCCATTGCTACAACACCTGCTGCAGAACCGATTATCAGCATTGACCCTCCTGTTCCTGCAGAATATGCAATGAATTGCCAAATGTGATCATCAACTGGCGCATTAAACATCCCCATACTTGCCGCAACAAGTGGAACGTTATCAATAACAGCCGAGCCTATCCCCAACAACAAAACAAAGATATCATCATGCATGCTGTTTTGAACAGACTGACCAAAGTTAAACACCAAGCCCAGTGATTCAAGTGCTGCAACAGTCATTAAAATACCTAAGAAAAATAAGATTGAAGGCATTTCAATTTTTGTTAACGCCCTAAAGGTAGGACTTTCGTGCTCTTCTTTTGAATCTTCTGGAAGATATTCTGGTTTTTGACCTTTTTTAACAACTCCAACATAAGACATCTTAAACTGTCTTACGCTAATTGTTTCTGCAAAAAGTGCAACAACACCTAACGACAGCATCATTCCAATATAAGGAGGTAAATGGAAGATTGTTTTAAAAATTGGTACAAAAACAATCATTCCCAAACCGAGGTATAACATTAAAGAAGCTTTCGAATTCACCTCTCCATCCTCTTCGGGCAATTCAAATGTTCCTTTAAAAGGCTTCATAAAACTTGCAACAAAAGTTGGAACGATCATACATACAATTGAAGGAATCAATAAGTACTCTATCAGTTTTATAGCAGTGACTTTCCCACCCATCCACAGCATTGTTGTTGTTACATCTCCAATCGGAGACCATGCTCCACCGGCGTTTGCACAAATAATGATGATTCCAGCAAACCATACTCGATCCTCTGAATTGCTTAATATTTTTCTCAAAATGGTAATCAATACAATCGTAGCTGTTAGGTTGTCGATGATTGCAGAAAGAATAAACGCTAAAAACGCCACAATCCACAGCAAAGTTCGTTTTTTATTGGTGCGAATAAATCCTTTAATGGCTGAAAATCCATGGAAATGGTCAATGATTTCTACAATCGTCATTGCACCTATTAAAAAGATCAAGATTTCAGATGTTTTCCCAAAATGATGAAGCAATGTTTCTTGCATCAAATGACCTCTATCGATAGCATTCATTCCTGTAATGTCCATTAATTCATGCGCCGCAGAATTGAACCATGCCCCAAAATCATTTAACCCTATAGAAACTCCTGCCCACGCAAAAGCCATCATTAGCAGAGAAGGAACAAGTTTGTCAACCTTCAAACTGTGCTCAAGGGTAATTCCCAAATACCCCAAAATAAAAACAAAAACAATAAATAGTTCCATAATAATGTAGTGTTAACCCTAGTATCTTCTTGATACTTTCTTTGTAATTTTAGCTGTGTTAAAAAATAAACCCTAAACTCTTCCATTTAAAAGTTTAGTCCTTGTTAAAAATTCATCAAACCATTATCAGTTACTATAAGATCTATATATTCAAAAACGATTTCAAAGTATTTGTTTTCAAATTATTTCACCTGCCTATTAATAAGTGATAAATAATTTTCCAGAACAAAAATAAAAAACAATTCCCAATGGCAACTTATCCCCTCCGATTTAATTCAAGGCATCAAAATGATTCCTGACGAAGAGTCACATTTTGAACCTGTTACGCTAGACAAAACATTAATCTCATCATTCCACCTCAACAATCCTAAGAATGCAAACCCTATTGCTTCTTTAAAATCAATTATTTCTTTTTCGGGAACGATCAGCACTCCTCTATAGTAACCTCTTATTCTTTCAATTAAAAATGAGTTCAGCGCCCCTCCTCCTGTCACCAAAGTTGATTTAGCACCGATATTATTCAACACTTTTCCAATTTGGAAAGCAATGTGTTCATAAAGGGTTCTTATTTTACTTTTCAAATCTGTTTCTTGTTCCAATAATGGTAGAATTTCCGCTTCGACCCATTCCCAACCCAAAGATTTTGGTCCCGACTGAGCATAAAAAGTTAAGCCGTTCAATTCATCAAAAAGTTTTTGATTGATCGCTCCCCCCTTACCATAATTCCCATACGCATCAAACTCTTCACCAACACTTCTCATTAATTCATTAATGAGAATATTCACAGGACAAATATCATTTGACAGCACTTCTTTGTTTTGTCTATATGACACATTGCTAAAACCGCCCAAATTCAGAAAGGCTTCTGCATATTTGGAAAAGAGTAAATGATCTGCTATTGGGATTAGTGGCGCTCCATTCCCACCTAAGGCCACATCTTTTGTTCGGAAGTCAACTACTGAGGGCAATTGAGTCAGAACAGAAAGCTCGGGTCCATTGCCAATTTGCAAGGTAAATCCCTTTTCAGGTTGATGAAAAATGGTTTGACCATGACTTGCAATAAAGTCTACTTCTGATTTATCTACTAGATGTTCATCTATAAAACGATTCACCCATTCGGCATATAAACGACCTAGGTCTGTGCTTAATTGGACTAAATCTTGAGCAGGAATTTGATGGGCTGTTTTTAAGCGTGCTAACAACTCAGAACCATAACTATAAATAGCTGAATGATTTAATGTAAATTTCCAGAAGCCATCAGGTTGAGAAACGAAAGTTACATCTGCGACATCTAAGCCGTCTAACGAAGTCCCTGACATTAAACCGATCACGCGAAAAGTTTTCATTTCTATTACACTTACAGTGTGAAATTTGAATAATTACCTTAATTTTACGCATCAATTATAAGTAAATATATTTAGATATCATTGAGATAAGGACAGTAAGTTCAGTTTTTGACCAATACCATCATCTCAATATTTAACAATAATAAACAAGATATGAATTTCGAATTAACAGAAGAACAAATTGCAGTACGTGATGCGGCAAGAGACTTTGCACAAAATGTATTAAAGGAAGGGGTTATCGAAAGAGATAATGAACAACGTTTCCCTAAAGAAGAAATCAAACAACTTGGTGAACTTGGTTTTTTAGGAATGATGGTCGATCCAAAATATGGAGGAGGAGGAATGGATACCATTTCATACGCACTAGCGATGGAAGAGATATCTAAAGTTGACGCTTCTGTATCCGTTTGTATGAGTGTAAACAATTCACTTGTTTGCTGGGGACTAGAAACATATGGAACTGAAGAGCAAAAACAAAAGTACTTGGTTCCTCTTGCTACTGGAGAAAAAATCGGTGCGTTCTGTCTTTCTGAACCTGAAGCTGGTTCTGATGCGACATCACAGCGTACAACTGCAATTGACAAAGGAGATCACTACTTATTAAACGGTACCAAAAACTGGATTACGAATGGTAGCTCTGCATCTACATATATTGTAATTGCTCAAACTGATGTTGAAAAAGGACACAAAGGAATTAATGCATTCATCGTAGAAAGAGGGATGGAAGGTTTCGAAGTTGGTGCAAAAGAGGATAAGCTAGGAATTAGAGGAAGTGACACACACACTTTACTTTTCACAGACGTAAAGGTACCAAAGGAAAACAGAATTGGTGAAGATGGATTTGGATTCAAATTCGCAATGAAAACCCTTTCAGGAGGAAGAATCGGTATCGCTGCTCAAGCATTAGGAATTGCTTCTGGCGCTATGGAGTTGGCTGTAGCCTATTCGAAAGAACGTAAAGCGTTTGGGAAAGAAATTAGTCAGCACCAAGCCATTGCATTTAAAATTGCAGATATGGCAACTGCTGTTGAAACAGCTAGATTAATGGTACACAAAGCTGCATGGGAAAAAGATCAAGGTCTAAACTATGATCAATCAGGTGCAATGGCGAAACTATACGCTTCATCTGTCGCAATGGAACAAACGGTTGAGGCTGTTCAAATTCATGGAGGTTATGGATTCGTAAAAGAATACCATGTTGAACGCTTGATGCGTGATGCAAAAATCACTCAAATTTATGAAGGTACTTCTGAAATTCAAAAGATTGTTATTTCAAGAGGAGTATTAAACGCGTAATGCATTTTTAACTTCAGCACATTAAAAGGCAACGAAATAATCGTTGCCTTTTTTTATTGGGAGACACCGACAAACATGAAAAAAAATACATTGAAATATTTCACTCAACTTTAGGCTAAATCTTTTCTTTAATCCAATAGAAATTACTTATATTCAGATTCGAAATTAAAAAGTCATTAATAATCACTCATGAAAGTATATACCAAAAAAGGAGACGCTGGACAAACATCATTAATTGGTGGTAAACGCGTATCAAAAAATGATTTACGCATAGACAGTTATGGTACTGTTGACGAACTCAATTCTTGGATTGGCCTTGTTCGTGACCATGAAGAAATTCCTAAGAATCAATTCAATCAATTGATCGAGATTCAAGATCGATTATTCACTATTGGCTCTTTATTGGCTACTCAACCAGAAGGAACAAAAATGAATTTGCCTTTGGTTTACGAAGAAGACATTGTTTATCTCGAAAAGGCAATTGATGAAATGAATGAACAACTTCCAGCAATGCGTCATTTCGTTTTACCTGGAGGAGAACCCATCCTTTCGCATTGCCACATTGCAAGATGTGTGTGCAGAAGAGCAGAAAGACTAACCGTAGGACTTAATGATGAAAGCGATCAATACAAATTAGCCATGAAGTATTTGAACAGATTGAGCGATTATTTGTTTGTACTTTCAAGAAAAGTAGCCTTTGACTTAAACATTGAAGAAATTCAATGGAAACCAAGAGTTTAAGTATACACAAAATGCAATTAGACCAGAAATTACTTTAGAATTTGGAATTTCAAAAAATAAAATTACTTTTGCGCTTTGAAACAGACAATTTATTGAATCACAAGATAAAACTTATATAATTATGTATTGGACATTAGAATTAGCTTCTTATTTAGAAGACGCACCTTGGCCAGCTGCTAAGGACGAACTTATTGACTTCGCAATTCGTACAGGAGCACCACTAGAAGTAGTTGAGAACTTACAACATATAGAGGATGAAGGGGAAATTTATGAAAATATCGAAGATATTTGGCCTGATTATCCATCAAAGGAAGACTTCTTCTTTAACGAAGATGAATACTAGCAAAATCATTGATTATCAAAGCCTCGACACCTTAGTCGAGGCTTTTTTATTTAGGACCTGCGTCAGTTTGTCAGTTATCTATACTTGGAATAGTTTATGATAACATCAAATTACTTATAAATCAACACCCCAATTAAAAGTATAAAGCTTATTTTTGGATTCTAAACAAGCGCATTAAAATGATAGGAGGACTATTAAAAAAGATACTTGGCGACAAATCGGTAAAAGACCGAAAAACATATCAGCCAATCATAGACAAGGTAAATGAAATTTACGCAACAATTCATGACATTAGTGATGATGAGTTGAGGGCACGAACAAAGATGTTCCAGGACAAAATCAAGGAAGGTACTGCAGAAATTGAAAAAGAAATCCAAACTCTAGAAGATCAAGCAGACCATCCCGACACAATTGTTCTTGACAAAGAGAATATCTTCGAAAAAATAGACAAGTTAACAGAAGAATTAGATAAGCAACTTGAGGTTGTACTTCAAGAAATTATGCCAGATGCTTTTGCTACCATCAAAGAAACTGCACGCCGTTGGGCTGAGAACAAACAACTTGTGGTTAACGCAACTGATTTTGATATAGAATTAGCAAAAACACACGACGGTTTACAAATTGAAGGAGATAAAGCCATTTGGAAAAACAAATGGACTGCAGCAGGAACTGATGTTGAGTGGAACATGGTTCATTATGATGTTCAAATTATGGGAGGGGCTGTTCTTCATGGAGGAAACATTGCAGAGATGCAAACAGGTGAAGGTAAAACTTTAGTAGCAACGCTTCCTGTCTACCTCAACGCTATTGCTGGAAAAGGTGTTCACTTGGTTACTGTAAACGATTACCTTGCTCGTCGTGATAGTGAATGGATGGGACCACTTTACCAATTCCATGGTTTAACTGTTGATTGTATTGACAAGCACAAACCGAATTCGGAATCAAGAAGAGAAGCTTACAAAGCAAACATAACATTTGGTACGAACAATGAATTTGGTTTCGACTACTTGCGTGACAATATGTCAAGTGATATCGAAAACTTGGTTCAAAGAAAGCATCATTATGCAATTATTGACGAGGTCGATTCAGTGTTAATTGATGACGCAAGAACGCCATTAATTATTTCTGGACCTACACCAAAAGGAGATCAACAAGAATATGTTGCTTTAAAACCTTTAATTGAAAAGGTGGTGAGTGCCCAAAGAGCGTTTGTGAATAAAGTACTTGCTGAAGCGAAAAAGGACTTAGCGGTAATTAACGAACCTTTAGAGGATAAAAAAGAACAAAGAAGAAGATTAGATGAAGGAGGACAAAAGTTGCTTCGTGCTTTCCGCGGTCTTCCAAAAAACAAAGCATTAATTAAGTTCTTATCAGAACCTGGAGTTAAGGCTCACCTCCAGAAGACAGAGAACTTTTATATGGCAGAGCAGAATAAGCAAATGCCAATTATCGATAACGAACTTTATTTTGTGATTGATGAAAAGAACAACACTATCGATCTTACGGATAAAGGAATTGACTTGATGTCAGGACAAAACGATCCTAACTTTTACATCATGCCGGATATCGGTACAGAGTTGGCTAAACTTGAAAATGAAGGATTAACTCCAGAGGTTTTAGCTGAAAAGAAAAACGAGTTAATTCGTGATTACTCAGTAAAATCTGAAAGAATCCACAGCATTAACCAGTTGCTTAAAGCGTACACCTTATTTGAGAAGGAAGTTGAATATGTAATTGTAGAAGACAAGGTAAAAATTGTTGATGAATCTACAGGACGTATTATGGAAGGTCGTCGTTATTCAGACGGGCTTCACCAAGCAATCGAAGCAAAAGAAAATGTTAAAGTAGAAGCAGCAACACAAACCTATGCGAGTGTATCTCTTCAAAATTACTTCAGAATGTACCACAAGTTGTCAGGGATGACTGGTACGGCAGAGACTGAAGCAAAAGAATTTTGGGATATATATGAATTAGATGTTGTTGTTATTCCTACCAATCGACCTTTATTGCGTAAGGACCTTGAAGACATGGTTTACAAAACCGGTCGTGAAAAGTACAACGCTGTAATTGATGAAGTCGAACGTATGGTTAAAGAAGAACGTCCAGTTCTAGTAGGTACAACAACTGTTGAGATTTCAGAATTATTAAGCCGCATGCTTAAAATGAGAGGAATCAAACATAATGTACTGAATGCTAAGCATCATCAAAAAGAATCGGAAATCGTTGCAGAAGCAGGTACAAAAGGAACCGTGACCATCGCTACTAACATGGCGGGACGTGGTACCGACATTAAATTACGTGAAGGTGTAAAAGAAGTTGGAGGACTGGCGATTATTGGTACAGAAAGACATGATTCACGTCGTGTTGACAGACAGTTACGTGGTCGTGCAGGACGCCAGGGAGATCCAGGATCTTCTCAATTCTTCGTTTCATTGGAGGATGATTTAATGCGTAAGTTCGGTTCAGAGCGTATTGCAAAGTTAATGGACAGAATGGGACTAAAAGAAGGTGAAGTGATTCAACATAGAATGATTTCTAAATCTATTGAACGAGCTCAAAAGAAAGTTGAGGAAAACAACTTTGGTAACCGTAAACATTTATTAGAGTATGATGACGTAATGAATGCACAGCGTAAGGCAGTGTACAGAAAACGTAAGAACGCACTTTATGGTGATCGATTAGATCTTGATATCGCTAACATGTTCTATGACACTATCGAAGTTGTTGTAAGTAAATACAACGGCAAAGATGACTTCAATGATTTTGAACTTGAATTACTACGTGTAGTGGGTATTCAATCTCCTGTTTCTGCAGAACAATTTCAAAACAATAGTCAAATCGACACAATTAATGCTATCTACAACGCCACGCTTGATCGTTACGATGAGAAGAACAAGAAGATTGCAGAATTGGTTTACGAGAACGTAAAACAACATTACGAACAGCCTGAAAACAGGGAACGCCACATCCGTGTTCCATTAACAGATGGAAATAAAGGAATAGAGGTTTCGACAACAATTAGAGCAGCATATGATTCTAAAGGTTATTCTATTGTTCGTGAATTTGAAAAAGCGATTGTTTTAGGATTGATTGATAACGAATGGAAAGAACACCTGCGTGAAATGGACGACTTAAAACAGTCGGTGCAACAAGCACGTCATGAGCAAAAGGATCCATTGCTGGTTTATAAATTAGAATCTTTCAATCTATTTAGAGATATGATTGATCGTTTGAATCAAGAAACAGTTGAATTCTTAGTGAAGGGTGCAATCCCTGTTCAGCCAGACGCTGCGTCGGTTCAAAACAAGGCGACAAAGCAAAGTGATAGTTACGCACAAGCTCAAGTGAATGCAACTGCTCCTGCAGGAGGAGGTCAAAAATTTCAAGGAAGCCAAGGCTACGACCAAGCGATGGCTCAGTCACAACAACAAAGTGCTCCAAAACAACAACCCGTTGTAGCAGAGAAAACAGTTGGAAGAAACGAGCCTTGTCCGTGTGGAAGTGGTAAAAAATACAAACAATGTCACGGTAAATAGGCCGATAAGAACAGTGCTTTATTATATCAAACGCCTTCTCTTAACAGAGGAGGCGTTTTTGTTTATGCAAGGTGAAGATTATAAAGTAACAGTAGTTGAACCCGAAAAAGTTTTTAATTCAATAATATCATTTGATTTGTAGTCAAAAAACGCTTTCATACGATAGCGCCAGTTTATCAAGCACTTCGCCCAACGGAAACATAAATTGCTCAACCCTACTTTTAAACAAGTCTATGGTGAGCCTCAATGCGAAATACGATACCACATGCATTTATCCTTAGCAGCAACAAAGTATAGAATCAATAACTCAATCAAAAGCGAATACGGGATCAATCTCAAAAGTTGGGGAAGGAATCATTCCTCAATTATTGAACAAGCGAGTGATGAATTTAACCACTTTTGTGCTTAAAACTTTAATGATACAGTTTGTTCTAATTATTTAAAAAAAGCCGTTAAAAAGGCTAATGTTATAAAGTCTTAAATTATTAAATGCGGGATGAATCCCGCATCAATTGGTGATTGATGGCTTTAACCACTTTTATGCTTTACGCACTTCTTAACCAGATACGGTAATAGAAAGAAACAAAAACATTAGGCATAAAAAAAGGGCTAATCTTGCGACTAGCCCTTTGAAAGAATTAATATCTAATTATTTGATAACTGCACCAAAAGTAGCATTATCTAAATACTTGATAAACTCACGGTCTTTAGATGCTTTTTCTTTTAGAGAAGCATCTTTTGCGAACGCACTCTTAAGGTTAGAAACGATTGCATCTAATTTATCTTGACGTGCACCGATGATTGCTTTAAGGTAGTATCCTCTTGCAGTCTCAGCATCAGCTGACTCATCAATAGTTGATTTAGCAGCAGCCTCGTCTTTGTTTAACAATTGTGCTAAAGCTTTGTTGTAAGAAGCTTCACCACCGAAGTTAGAAATAGCGTCATCGTACTCACCATCTTGAATGTTTAACACCCCTTTATTGTAAGAAACTTCACTTCCAGCTCCATCAGCTTCAGCCAATAAATCTTTTGCTTTTTGACGGTCTCCATTAACTCCTGCGATAGCAGCTAAGTTATTTTTAGAAACTGGGTTTTCTTGAATACCGTTTGCTTTTTCGAACTGAGCTTTAGCTTCAGTCAATTTATTTTGCATGTAGTAAACAGTTCCAACGTTATTTGCAGTACGGTAATCTTCCGGGTACAAACGCTCAGCTTCTTTGTATAAACGTAATTTCTCGTTCAAGTCATCAGTCAAAGTAGCTGTGAAAAGAATCTCTTCTACGTTTAAAGTATCGATGTTAGATTTTGACAAAGCCACTAACTCTTCATCAGAGTATCCTGTCAATTGGTATTCAACAACGATTTCTGCACGACGTTGTGCTGGGAAAATGTTTTTATCTAAATATAAGTACGTAGATAAATCACGGATTGCTTGCTCACGTGCAGCAGAAGAATTTTGCATTTCTAAAATTCTAAGAATACGGTCTTTATCACCTTTATCCATGCTTGAAGCAACTAATGCTTTTTTGAATCCTTCGTAATCTTCACCTTTACCAACAGTAGAGTAGTTTGCATCATCTTGAGCAAATTCATTCGCTACTTTTCTTTTTCCAGCGATCTCCATTGTTGCTTTTTTAGCAGACTCTGAACGATCAGTAGAAAGTGTGTTATTACGGTCTTCTTCACCTTCAATAGAGGCAAATGCTTCAATTTTAACACCACTAATTTCTACCTTAGGATTCGTTTGAGCCATTGTTAAGAAAGCCTCAAGTTCCTTCATATCCTCATCTACTTTTTCAGATGAACGCACAACAGGACTTCCTTTAAGGTAGTTAATTTCAGCGATTTGCTTCTCTTGTGTTACACGCTGAAATTCATCAGCTGCTATAATTGCTCTGAAGTCTTTATTTACCAATAATGGAGTAATGATTGTTGCATCAGCAATTTTCATTTCCTCTACTTCTCCTTTTTCTTTTCCTTTTTTATAAATTGTTCCTGTAACTTTTAATTCAGAAACCTCCATATCTGGAGTATAAGCGATAACGTCTTCATAAACAACTCTACCACCCGCTTTATAAGGAATCACTGTTCCATTAGCTGTTGCTTTTTCACCTACAATAGTAACAGGTTTTAATGCATGGCTACCGATTGTTGGTACAATCTCAGCATAAGACTTCTTATTGATTCCTTTTTCAGGAACACTTACGTCAATTTTTACTCTTACACTATCACCATGCATTTCTAATGGATCTGGCGTTACAGTATAATCTACATCTTTCAGTAGGTCACAACTAGTAGTCATTAAACCAGCTGCCGCAATAAATGCTAAACTCTTGATTCCTTTGTTTTTCATTATCATAATATTTTTTCTTTCAGTGTTTTGTCTGCAATAATAATGATTTTTTTAACCACTTAAAAGAAGTTTTTGCTAATTATTAAAATGTTAATGTCTAATTCTCATACAATATAACGCTATTTTTATCGTTGCACGTCTCTAATATCGCTGTGATATTTTGCTTTTTTACAGGGTCTACGAATGCAGGACAAATCTCTATAAGTGGCGTCAACACAAAGCTTCTGTCGTAAAGTTGTGGATGAGGAAGGGTCAACTCATCGGTCCTCACTATGAGCTCTCCAACATACAGTATATCTATGTCAATTACCCTTGATTGGTATTCATTTTTTTGGCTTTTTTTAACTCTTCCGAGGTCTTTTTCTATCCTTTTTGTGACAAATAAAAGGTCCGTAGGAATACAAGATGAATAGAAACTGACACAACAATTTAAAAAAGGCACTTCAGATTCAAAACCCCAAGGTGCAGTTTCGTAAATTCTCGATCGAACAACCTGGGTTTCAAAAACTTTCTCAAGCTCAACAATCGCTTTTTCTAAATACTGTTTTCGATCAGGTATGTTACTTCCTAAACTCAAAATCACTTTACGCTTTTCTTTCATCTCATCTGATTTATTTACCTATTAAGTGATTCTTGTTCCTTTTGTAAATATGAGCAACAATGTCTACACTATATTTTGTATATTCGTTTTCCTCTAAAAGTACATAGGCTGCTTACTAGAGCTTTTTAAAATATATTTTGACTACAAATAAAAGTAAATTATGACAAACAAAAAAGTATCATTTTGGCGGGTCTTTTGGCCCAGCTTAACCTCTGGGGTTGTCCTCATCATTTTATTCCTAGTATTATTCGCTAGTTTAATCGGATCAATGCTTAACACAAAGCCTATCTATACGGTTCAAGATAAAACGATATTACACCTACAACTCAATGGTGCTATTTCCGAAATGAGCAAAAGTGATATTAGCTTTTCAAATTTAGGTATAGTGAATGAAATTGGATTAGCTGATTTACTATATGGTTTTGAAAAAGCAGCCAAAGATGAAAAAATTAAAGGTGTTTTTATCGAATTAAAAGGGGCTAACTGTGGTTATGCTACAGCAACAGAAATTCGCAATGCCATCAAAACATTTGAAAAAGAATCTGGTAAATTCGTAGTAGCCTACCACAGCGGTGAAGCTGTAAGCTTAAGACAGTACTATATTGCTTCTGCGGCAAGTGAAAACTATGGATTCCATTCTTCAATGTTTGAATTTTTAGGTCTGGGTGCGGAATTGATGTTCTACAAAGGAATGTTTGATAAACTTGACCTCGAAATGCAAGTTGTTCGCGGTTCAAACAACGACTTTAAAAGTGCTGTTGAACCTTACTTTTTAACAGAAATGAGTGATTCTAGTCGTCTACAATTGGAAACATACTTGAACAACATATGGACTGCTGTTAAAACCAACATCAGTCAAGATAAAGACATCACAATGGAGCAATTGGAAATGATTGCTGACAGCAGCTTAGTTAGACGTGTAAAACAAGCTGTTGACCACAAACTTCTAGATGAAGTAAAGTACCGTGACGAAGTAATTCAACTTTTGGCAGAAAAAATTGGGGTTGATGAACTAAAAAGCAGTAACCTCAAAAAATTTGAAAGGTATGCTCAAAAGAAGTTTGAGACTCAGCAAAACATTGCACATACCAAAAGAGGAAATATCGCAGTAATTGTTGCCGAAGGAGCGGTAGTAGTTGAAGGAGAAGGTTTAGCCAGTAGTAAAATCACCAAACTATTACGTGCAGCTAGAAAAGATGATGACATAAAAACAATCGTATTTAGAGTTAACTCTCCAGGTGGTAGTGCTTTAGCAAGCGATGAAATATGGAGAGAAGTTAAACTCGCCAACGAGAAAAAGAAAGTCATTGTCTCCATGGGAGATGTAGCGGCATCTGGAGGATACTATATCGCTGCTCCAGCCACAAAAATATTTGCTCAAGAAACTACAATCACAGGCTCCATCGGTGTGTTTGGTGTTATCCCCTATACTGGAGCTATGCTCGAAAACAAACTGGGACTTACCTTTGATAAAGTGAGTACAAACCCACATGCGGTACTATCGACTAATCGTAAGATGTCACCTGAAGAGTACCAAATCGTACAAAACGAGGTAGATTTTATTTATTCTGAGTTTTTAAACAGGGTTTCAGAAGGAAGAGGCATGTCATTAGATCAAGTCAATGAAGTTGCTCGCGGTAGAGTGTGGACAGGAACAGATGCTTTACGTGTTGGATTAGTTGATACACTTGGAGGAATTCAAGATGCCATTGCATACGCAGCCAAAGAAGCGGGTATCGAAAAACCAGTAGTTAGATATTACCCCAAAATGGATAAAGACCCTTGGATGGAAGTAATGGAAACATTAAATGAGGATGAAGAAGATCAAAACGTAAATAAATCTGCGTTACCTAAGGAAATGATTCAAATGTACAAGCGCATCAAGCAAGTTGAACAGATGACAGGAGTTCAAGCGAGAATGCCTTATGAAATCGTTTGGTAAGGATTATATGAAAATTAAGCAAAAGGAGGGTAATCCCTCCTTTTTTTATTTGAATATATTTGTAAATTAGAAACATTCCCAAGGGGAAAAACGGCTACAAATGATTAAACATCTTTCTTCTTCTCTTACTTCTTTTTTGATTTCTTTAGCTCTAACCTGGAGTATAGGTTTAATCATCATTTCTAAAAATCATTATCTTGAGGATGTATGGACGACCTGGTTTTATGGAATAATAAATGTTTTGCTTGCTGTCGGCTTTTTTAGTTTAATCATTAGCCCACTCTACCTCTTAGGAAGACGCTATAAAGCCACCAGAATAGTAACACATCTGATCTTTTGCGCCATACTTACCTTGGAGCTAATCTCAATCTTTTACTTCTCAATTACCTTAACACTTCTAGACAACACTGTATTTCTTTTTTCATTTGATCAAGCCAACATAATTGTCAACAACTATTTCGTATTCCAGTGGATATATCTTCTACTGCCCTTACCTTCGGTACTTTATTTTATCGGAATCAAGTTTGTCACCCTCAGGAATGATAACTTAATACTTTACTCTTTTTTAGCCATAGGGATAATTGCAATTTTTCTAGGATTAAAAGTCGAAAAGGACAATGGTAGCTTTACGAATATTCCAGAAAACAAAACCATTCACTTTATTCAATCAATTTATAAAAGTCAACAACCTAAACTCAAGATTTTAGCCAATGAACACATTGATTTTTACCAAAAAACCACCAATCCCCAATTACAAAACAGCACTTATCCATTATATAGAAAAAACGATAAAGAAAATCCACTAGGTCCATTTTTTGACCTCAAAGAATCTCCACCAAATATTGTATTCTTGATTGTAGAAGGACTTTCATCTTCTTTTAGTGGTCCAGATGCAGATGAAATCAGCTACACTCCTTTCTTAGACTCACTCGCTCAGCACGCCTTATACTTTGACAATTCCTTGGCCACGTCAGAACGATCATTTGCTGTTTTACCGAGTATTTTAGGCAGTCTTCCTCACGGGAAAAAAGGCTTTACTAACAACAGCTCTGGCTATCCAAACAACGAGACTTTAGCGACTTGGCTAATTGACAATGGATACACAGGAAATTTCCACTTCGGAGGATATGCCAGATTTGACTACATGGATTTATTCATTAACGATCAGGGCTTTAGCAATATTTATGACCGCAAAGAATATAATTATGAAGGAACAGGATTGAAAACCAGTATAGACTCAATACCCTTTGGGATTCCTGACAAACAATTTCTAAAAAACGTTTTAGAAATAAACAATACCAGAAAGAACAACAGCCCATTCATTGATGTCTATCTCACTTTATCCATGCATTATCCTTATATCATAGAAGAACATGAACGCTATCATCAAATGGTAGAAACAACTATTAAAAACTCCTCTGCGAATGAACAAATCAAGAAAAAGCACATGAAATACATCGCTGAATTTGCCACCTTCCATTATACAGACGATGCTATAAAAGAATATTTTAAATCGCAACAGTCAAGACCTGAACACCAAAATACCATCTATGTTATTCTAGGTGACCACATGATGGGTGAAATTGCACAATCCAGCGCAATAGAAAAATACCGATCTGCACTGATGATCTACTCTCCTTTGCTTAAACGAACAAAAACTTTCAAAGGAACGAATTCACATTTAGACATCCCTCCTTCTTTTCATAATTTATTGAGCGAAAAATACAATTATCCAAAATTAGATTCTGTAAGCTGGCTTGGAAAACCATTTGACACCTCAGCTACATTCCAGAGCAATAGAGACGTCTTATTTATGCTTAACAACAGAAAAGTTCGAGACATTCTTCACAAAGAATACTACTTATCAGAGGGTCGACTCTACAAAGTTGGAGACCGACTTCAATTAACAGCTTGGGAAGATGAAGAAAAGAAAGAATTACTTTCGCAGCTCCTTGAAGTTTCAACTTTAGTCCATGACAAAGTAGTCAGTCAGAATATTTTGATTTCCTACAAAAAGGCCTTAAAAAAAATAAACAATGTGAGTAAACAAATCCATATGAATAATAAGGCAGAATTTTACAACATCACTGAATTTGAACTCAAAGAAGCTTATGAAGAAGTTTTATTTGAGCTCAACATCAGCTTTAGTGGTGATTGGAAAATGGAAGACCCCCATGAAGAAAACCCAATTTTGGTTTACTCTGCAATGCGGGGTGATTCTACTTTAACATGGAATAAGCTCGATTTAAACTTACAGGAAAGTCCACTATCTGAGGAGCGAGTAATTAATTTCCTCATAAAAAACACAATTGATTTCGAACTTCAAAAAGGAGATCGCATAACTGTTTATTTCTGGAACAAAGCCCAATTAAAACAAAATTATGAAGTTATAATTCCCTCCCTGACTGTCAAAGCACCAAGACCAAACTAATCCTTTTGACTACCTTACGATGACTAATCTTTTAGATTGAGAAACCATTTTTTCATTTGAAACACGAACGAAGTAGACTCCTTGCTCAAGGCTTGAGACATCTAATTCAACTTGTTTTGATTGACCATTGATACTATATGAATTAACCCTTTGACCTTTGGTATTAAAAATCGAAACCTCACCATTTAGAATTTCATTGGCGGAAATGTTTACTGTTTCATTTGCAGGATTAGGGAAAAGATTGAAAGAAATTAAATGTTCTTCAGCAATGCTACTTGCTGATTCCAAATTGTACATTACTTGGAAATCGTCAAAATAAAAACCATCATTATGCTCCCAATAATCGGTATTCAATACAAACCTCATCATGATTTGCTCTCCTAAATATTCGCTCAAATTTATTTCTTCGAGCACCCAGTCGTTTTGAATTCCATCATATAAAGGTTCGATAGGTTGACTTCCGCCAGAAACAGAAACACCGGTATTGGTATATTTTCCACACTGTGCATTCCAAGAATTTCCGAAATCAGTGGAGACCATGAATTGAACATAATCATAGTTATCTTCTATATCCCATTTAGCTCTAAAAGAAACCAAAGCATCAATGGCATTGGTTAAATCAATAGTATCCTTTAATCGAAATACCTCTTCAGAGTTACCACTATAATTCCCATTTGGACTATCGGTAAAGGAATAGTTTGGTGAATAATAGTCTTCTGTTGTTAAATCCCAAGTTCCTACCCAGTTATCAATTGTATTGGCTTCATCGAAAAGTTGAACCGTAGGACTTCCATATGTTTTAATTAAGGTATCTCTATGCTGCCACGTTCCATTATCGGTAACCAACACATACTTGATTTCATCTCCGTACTGAATGTTTGGATTCAAACTAAAAGCAATGGTTCCCGATTGAGTTTCTTCTAGAGCTAAATTATATGTATTTGGATTACCTACAGTTTGAATTCCAGAAATAGATTCAACACTAACAGTCAGCACTCCAGAAGTTCTACCCAAACGTGTAATTTCATAATTAAAATCTCCTGTCATGTCGTTAATAAACATCTCATCATCAAGGCTTTTTGTAACTCCATAGACCAATGGCAAGTGTGCCAAAACAATATTACTAAAAAGCATGTCAATGCAATCATCAGTTATCACAGAAGCAGGCGCCCAAAATCCATTATGGCTCACTTCAGGAGTTAAGGCAAAAATACCGTGGTCATGATATAAAAAATCGTCAGAATCACCTGAAGCAGGATATAAACCAGAGCTTTTTTGATTTAAATAATTATTGTAGCTCACCATTTGATTTCCAATTGCTGTGAAATAAGTATGGTCTGCCGCAAAATCATTCTCTGTTGCACCATAAGGAAACAACATCATTCCGCCATGCGTATGTGCATTCAACGCAAATTCCACGTTCCATTTTTCGGCAATCTTTTTTATATTCTTGGTCTCTGGTTCAGAAAAAGAACTTACACCTGGAAAAACGTCACTGTTTTCATCTGAACTCACTCCAGTGGTATTCCATTGATAAGAATAATTTCTATTTAAGTCAACCCCCGGATTAGAACTTCCAATATTCGGGTTTTTATTTTTTCTAAACATTCCTCCTCCATTTGGGTCGTTGGTTTCATTTTCGATATAACCATCAGGATTAATCATAGGTAAGAAAAAAAGTTCTAGCTCGTCAACCAAATATGTTATTTCTGGATCTACCCCATAGTTTTCTAATATATACCACATGAAAAATATCGTTTCAGACAAAGAGCCTGGTTCTCGGGCGTGATGCAAGGCGGTATACAAAACTCTTGGCTTTGACTGTTCTACAGAAGGATTATTTGAAATTTTCACAAAATACAAAGGTCGACCTTCATGGGTCAAAGTATCCGAAACAGCAGCTCGTTCGGTAATTAAATTGGGGTATTGGCTCCTCATATCGTCAAGAATATCTAAATACTCTTGATAGGTATAATAGCCTGCCATGGAACCCAACTGAAAATTCGTTGGAACTTGTGGTGCATAGGAAGGCGCCCCAACATCTGGGCAAGCAATATTCTTTGTGTAAACTGCAGTTGCTTGCTCAACATAATGAGCCTTAACATCTTCAATTAAAATATCTACTTGCAGCCCAGCCTCTATCGCTTTTTGAATCTCGGCCTCAGAAAAATCACTTATGATAAAAGTATTGTTTTTCACATGCCCGTGATCTATGGCTAGACCTAAGTCAGACAAGGCTGAAATACCTTCATCTACAAACCATATTTTTGCCCTAGAATAGTGTTCTTGTGCAAGAAAAGTAGAGCTAAGTAAAAGAAAAACGAAAGAGCATAAAATTGTTTTCATGTATAGTTATTTACATTAAAAGTAATGATTCTCAATTGAATTGAATCAAAAAAACAAAAAACTACACGAATGAAGACATAAATATTTGAACGGCAAAAGGATGTTTATCGCTATAGAAATGAACAATCATTTCCATTCCAAAGTATTCATCAATTCAAAAATATCCTTTTTAAGAAAATCTAAAGAAGGTTTAATAGAATCGTAGTTTGGGCGTGTATTAAAATAAACTACTCCACTAATGAAACGAGAAGTACTATCCGTTAAATAAAACTGAAATGGAGAAGCAACATTTCCCTGTAATTCAAAAAAAGTTCCAAAGACGCGGTCATCATTTCTAATAAAGGTAGAATCATAAATTGCAGTTGCCTTCACCTTATGTTCTTCCACTTTATCAATGGCGTAATTCACGTAAACAGCCAGAGAAGTATCTAAATCTATTCGACTCAAATGCAAAGTACCGTTCAAGCTAGAAAGGTCAACATCTCGATTACAAGGTTGTCCATTAACGTTTTTCACATTAAAATAACTGGGCTTATTAAATGAATAACCACAAGAATCAGAAAACAAATCATAAGAACGCTCAGGAAGATTCAATTCCAGATAGGTTGAGGGTTTTGGTACGTAGTTTTTCTTCCCTTCACACGCAACAACACTCAAAAGAATAATTCCGAAAATAAAAACAACTACCTTACCCATTTCTAATCAATTAAAGTTTAATCACCTTGACCATTTTCACCCTTTTCTTATCAGAAGACTCTACAACGAATTTAAAATTCTCGAAAACATAAAACTCCTTATTCCGTAAAATTCGCCCCGATTGTTCCACTAAAAAACCACCAATAGAGTCCGACTCACCTTTTGATTCCTCAAAAGCTTTCCCATCGATTTCCAAAACTTTATACATGTCGACTAAGGAAGTTTTACCTTCAAACAAGTAAGTTGATTCATCGACCTTGGTATAAACGATATCTTCGTCATCAAACTCATCTGTAATTTCACCAATAATCTCTTCAAGAACATCCTCTAAGGTTACAATTCCTGAGGACCCTCCATACTCATCGACCACTACAGCCATGTGCATTTTCTTTTCTTGGAATTCTTTTAGCAAATCATCAATTTTCTTATTCTCAGGCACAAAGAAAGGTTGACGAATAATTTTTTGCCATTCAAAGTCTGGTGGAGCATTTAAATGTCCAAGCAGGTCTTTAACGAAAAGAATTCCTGTAACATTATCAAAAGTGTCTTTAAAAACTGGAATTCTAGAATAACCTGAATTCAAAATCAGTTCCATCAACTCAGCATAAGTAATGTCCTCATTCGCTGCAATTGCATCCACTCTTGAACGCATAATTTGTCTAACATCTGTATTTCCAAAATTCACAATTCCCTCAAGAATTCTTTGTTCATCCGGAGAAGTACTTTCCTCACGCGTTAAGGCAATCGCATTTTCTAAATCATCAGTAGAGACATCAATTTGTCGTTTTCTTGCATATTTAAGAATCACTTCAGTCCCATTCACCAAAAAATTCTTCAACCATGAGAAAGGCGGTAGTTTACCAATAAAATTTAATGGAGATGACATCAGCTTCACCAAGCTCAGGCTATTTCTATTGGCATAGACTTTTGGTACTACTTCTCCTATCAACAATAAGACAAAGGTTATTCCAGCAATTTCAATTGTCGCCCTTAAATAATCCACTCCAATTAAATCTGGATTAGCAGGATAAATTTGATCAAAGATAAAGCTCGATAAAATAACAATTGCCACGTTAACAAAATTGTTAGCAATAAGAATTGTGGCCAATAAATCTTTGGGCTGCCTCAAGAGTTGCGAGGCTGTTTCAGTATAAGGTTCATTTCCAACATCAACACCCTCTCTTTCTTCGGGAGACAAAGAGAAAAAGGCTACCTCTGACCCAGAAATAAGGGCTGAAGACACTAACAACAGCAACAACACAACAACTGAAATCCAAAAACCAATTCCGAAATCTGTTGTAGTTATTGATAGCAAGTAAAAACTCAGGGGATCTGTATCATCCATTAAACAATAGCTTTAAAATGGTAAATCGTCGTCATCATCCTCAGACAATCCGCCGCTCATTTGCTTTGGTTTTTCTGGCGTATCTCCAGTATTGAAATCCGGTTGATTGGAAGCCGGCATACTTTCCGACCTACTGGACAACATAGTCATATTGTCGGCAACAACTTCAGTACTGTACTTTGTTATTCCGGCCTCATCTTGCCAGGAACGCGTTTTCAACTTTCCTTCAATGTAAACTTTTTGACCTTTTGTTAAGTATTTTTCTGCAACTTCTGCCAGTCCTCTCCAAATAACAATATTATGCCAGTCAGTAATACTCTTACGCTCTCCTGTAGTTTTATCCGTATACGTTTCAGATGTAGCGATAGGAAAGCGAACCAATTTAGTTCCGTTTTCTAGCACTCTAACCTCGGGGTCCTTACCCAAGTTACCAATGAGGATTACTTTATTTACACTTCCTGCCATATTTACAAAATTAAAAAAATATTCATTTAAATATACATACTATTTTCCTAAATATTGAAGAATCTTCAATTTAGCCAAAGAGCTCAGAATTATTTTCAATGAATCGATCTATAAGTCTTGGCAAAGGATAATCATGAATAGTTGTTAAATCCACCTTCACATTTGGGTCAAGGGTTATTTCCCCCCCTACTCTCCAAAATACAGCTTCAATATGTTGATGTGACA
The DNA here is from genome assembly GCF_048268645.1 of Brumimicrobium sp. Classification (NCBI taxonomy): domain Bacteria; kingdom Pseudomonadati; phylum Bacteroidota; class Flavobacteriia; order Flavobacteriales; family Crocinitomicaceae; genus Brumimicrobium; species Brumimicrobium sp. Next base: position 44,756 of record NZ_JBLWVE010000018.1, read on the forward strand.
GAATATGTTTTTCGGCAAATACTTTTTTAGTTAATTCAACTCCAAATCGCTCCTTCACTTTTTTCTTCAATTCGCTTTTAGCAATTTTTTTCTCGACTTCAAGCATTGGAAACTGATACATGTTTTGCCAAATCCCTTTTTTGGTGCGCTTTTCAAGTGTTATACCCGATTCAGGATGGAGTAAGAAATGAAAATAGCGCTTGGTCACCTTTACCTTCTTCGATTTCACGGGTAAACTCAATGGGTCTCCTTCGTTATAAGAAAGGCAAGTTTCATTTAAGGGACAATGTTCACAGTTAGGATTTTTAGGTCGGCACATCATAGCACCCATTTCCATAATAGCCTGATTAAATTCAGCAGGATCATCTTTACTGATTAGATCTTCGGCATAAGCCTTAAAAACCTTTGCTCCTTCACCCGTATCTATAGGTGTAGGGTCATTAAAATACCTCGACAACACACGGAATGCATTACCATCCAACACGGGATATGGCAAATCATAAGCAAAAGAAGCGATTGCAGAAGCCGTATAATCTCCAACCCCTTTTAAGCTTTTTATATCTTTATAGTTGTCAGGAAAAACACCTCCGAAATCATCAACGACCTGTTGAGCAGCTTTATGCATATTCCTTGCACGACTATAATAACCCAAGCCTTGCCACAACCTCAATACTTCTTGTTCATCTGCTTCTGCTAAAAATTCAACAGAAGGATACCTTTCAAGTATCTTTTTATAATAGGAGAGTCCTTGATCGACCCTTGTTTGCTGCATAATAACTTCAGACAACCATATTTTATATGGGTTTTTAGTACTTCTCCAAGGAAGTTCTCGATGGTTTTGTCGATACCAAACCCGAATTGATAGAGCAAAATGATGCATTTAGGTAAAACTTTAAAGTTATTATTAAAAATACAAAGATAAAAGGAATAAGCTAAGTACCTTTGTACCTGAAAATCATATTGTTGTTACAAGTAAAAAAAATAAATTATGACAAAAGCTGATATTGTTGCAAAAATTGCTGAAGAAACTGGATTAGAGAAGAATGAAGTTCAAAAAACTGTTGAATCATTTATGAGCACAGTGAAAGATTCTTTAACAAATGGAGAGAATGTTTACCTTAGAGGTTTCGGTAGCTTCATCGTTAAAGAAAGAGCAGAAAAAACGGGTCGTAATATTTCAAAAAACACGACAATTATCATTCCTGCACACAACATTCCATCATTTAAGCCAGCGAAAACGTTTGTAGAAGACGTAAAATCAAACGTTAAGGTAAAATAAATGAAAAAACGTTCCGATTTTGGGACTTATAAAAGTTATTTATATCTTTGCACTCCTGTTTTTAAATCCTAAAAGCAGGAGTGTTTTTTTTGAAGACACATTATAGATAGAATATTAATACTTAAAACATATAGTTATGCCAAGCGGTAAAAAGAAAAAGAGACATAAAATGTCTACCCACAAAAGAAAGAAGCGTTTAAGAAAAAACCGTCATAAGAAGAAGAAATAGATTTTCTTTTTTAATATAGACAGATTTTAACAGATAACTTGGCAAATACTATTGCTAAGTTATTTGTATTATATAAACTTAAATAGGCTTCCGTGAATTACGAATTAGTAGTTGACTCCCGCAAAGGGGGTGTTTGGCTTGCACTACTAAAAGACGGGAAACTTATTGAATTACATGAAGAAAGTGAACAAACAGACTTTGCTGTTGGTGATGTATACCATGGTAAAGTGAGAAAAGTTGTTCCCAGTCTGAATGCATGTTTTGTTGATGTTGGGTACGAGAAAGATGCGTTTTTGCATTATCTCGACCTGGGTCCACAATACCTATCACTCAATAAGTTCACCCAACATACGTTGCAAGGTAAACAAAACGTAGCCGACCTCTTGTACTTCAAATCTGAAGAAGATATAGCAAAAGATGGAAAAATCACAGATGTAGTTTCTTCGTCTCAACACATAATGGTTCAAGTAGCAAAAGAACCTATTTCGAGTAAAGGACCTCGATTAAGTGCTGAAGTAACATTAGCTGGTCGGTATTTAGTACTCGTTCCATTCTCTAACAAGGTTTCTATTTCTCAGAAAATAAAAGACCCTGAAGAGCGTGAACGTCTGCGTGATATTATGAAGAACATCAAACCGAAAAATTTCGGTGTGATTATTCGAACTGTTGCGAAAAACAAAAAGATTGATCAAATAGATCAAGACTTAAAAAATCTTCTTGAAAAGTGGAAGAAGTTGCATGGTAATTTATTGAACTCAAAGCCACCAAGGCGAATTTTAGGAGAAATCAATAAAGCCTCTTCTCTACTTCGTGATCTTCTTAATGCAGATTTCACAAACATTCATGTGAATGATGATGCATTATATGAAAAAATGAAACTCTATGTGGCTTCTATTGCACCTGAACGAGAGAAGATTGTAAAACGATATAATGGCAAGCTAGACATTTTTGAAAAGTTTGGTATCAACAAACAAATCAAAACCTTGTTTGGTAAAAAAGTTCCGCTTCCTAGTGGTGGTTATTTGATTATTGAACATACTGAAGCCATGCACGTGGTGGATGTAAACAGTGGAAACAGAAAAGATGCCAAAGGTCAAGAAAGTAACGCACTTGCAACCAATCTTGAAGCGGCCGAAGAACTAGCTCGTGTTCTCCAATTAAGAGACATGGGTGGAATTGTTGCTGTCGACTTCATTGATATGCATGAAAAGGAAAATAATAAAGCTCTTTTTGAAAAAATGAAAGAGTTTATGAAGCCTGACCGTGCTAAACATAACATTCTGCCTCCATCAAGATTTGGTGTCATTGAGATTACACGTCAACGTGTACGTCCTGAAACAGACATTGAAACTTCTGAAAAATGCCCAGTTTGTAATGGCACAGGAGAAATTACCGCAAGTATTTTATTTGCTGACGAAATTGAAAACAACTTGACTTACTTGATCGAGGATAAGAAAATGAATAAACTTTCATTAGAAGTTCATCCTTATATTGAATCTCACTTTAAACGTGGAATTCTCTCAAAACAAGTAAAATGGTTTTTAAAATACAAAAAATGGATTCCAGTTACAGGTGTAACCAACTTCCATTTACTACAATATTCCTTTAAAAATAGTGAAGGAAAAACTGTAAAGATTTAAGCATGAAAGGGAATGTCAAATATTCCTTTTTAGAAGCTAAACAGAAAATTGAGGCTTGGTGTGCTTATCAAGACCGATGTCACAGTGAGGTTTATAACAAACTTCGCGGATATGGTTTAGATGATGAGGACACCAATGCTTTAATTTCCCACCTTATTTCCTATCAATTTCTCGACGAGCAAAGATTCGCAGACAGTTTTGTCTCAGGAAAATACCGCATAAAAAAATGGGGCCGCAACAAAATCACCGCACACCTTAAACAAAAGAACGTACCACAAAGGTGCATTACCGATGCCCTCAAAACAATTGATGAAGAACTTTACCTAGAAAACATCAAGAATTTAGCGGCTAGAAAATGGAGAGAAAAAAAAGGAAGTGATTTTGAAATCAAAATCAAAGTACAACGGTACTTAGCCAATAAAGGTTACGAATTTGAACTGATCTACAATGTACTTGATGACCTAGAAGGTGAATCGAAGCAATAATTTGAATAATTTTCGCATTTAAGATTAAAGGTCTATGGATTTTAAATTATATTAGCGAATTATAAGTTTTCGCAGTGTCAGACAGTATTATAATTATTCCTACTTACAACGAAATTGAAAACATCGAAAAGATGATTCGAAAGGTTTTCAGTTACGATAAAGATTTTCATCTGCTGGTTGTAGATGACAACTCACCTGATGGCACTGCCCAACAAGTAAAAGAACTTCAATCAGAATACCCCAACCGTCTTTTTATTTTAGAGCGCCCAGGTAAAAACGGTTTAGGAACAGCCTACAAAGCCGGTTTCGATTGGTGCCTGACCAAAGACTATAGCTATATCTTTGAAATGGATGCTGACTTTTCTCACAATCCAGACGATTTAATACGCCTTTACAAGGCCTGCACCAAAGAAGGTGTTCATTTAACAATAGGTTCACGCTATTGCAAAGGAGGTAAAGTCAAAAATTGGCCGATTATGAGAATATTGATGTCTTACTTTGCATCTATATACGTTCGAATGATTCTGTGGATTGGAATTAAAGACACAACGGCTGGATTCAAATGTTACACTAGAGAAGCATTGGAGAAAGTCAATTACGACATTATTCCATTTAAAGGCTACGCCTTTCAAATCTGTATGAAATATGGAGTAAGAAAGCACAAACTAGGTATTGTTGAAGTTCCCATTACCTTTGTGGATCGACAAAGAGGAACCTCAAAAATGAGTTCAGGTATTTTCAAAGAAGCATTCTTTGGAGTTTGGAAAATGAGAAAAATGAAATTATGAAGTATTTATTAAAGCAAGCTACAATTATCAATGAAGGAAGCTCTAAGGTTGGTGATGTTTTAATTCATAATGACAGAATAGAAAAAATTGCAGATACAATAGCTGATGCTTCGGCAACGGAAATAAACTGTGAAGGAAAATATTTAGTCCCTGGTAGTATCGATGATCAAGTTCATTTTCGTGAGCCCGGGTTAACACACAAAGCAGACATCCAATCTGAAAGTCGTGCGGCCATAGCTGGTGGAGTCACATCATTCATGGAAATGCCCAACACTGTTCCCAATGCATTAACCCAAGAGTTACTTGCAGATAAATATGCAATAGGCGCTCAATCAAGTGCTGCTAACTATAGCTTTTTCATGGGGGCGTCAAACGACAATATCGAAGAGGTTTTAAAAACAAACCCTAATGATGTCTGTGGGATCAAAGTATTTATGGGATCAAGTACGGGGAATATGCTCGTTGATGAACCAACAACATTAAATAAAATATTTAGTGAAGTTCCAATGTTAATTGCAACACACTGTGAAGACGAAACTACAGTGCGTAAGAACTTGGAATTATATCGTGAAAAATACGGTGAGGACGTTCCGATGAAGTATCACCCTGTAATCAGGAGTGAAGAAGCGTGCTACCTTTCCTCTTCAATGGCTGTTGCTTTAGCAAAAAAGCACAATGCCAGACTCCATGTTCTGCATATTTCAACAGCCAAAGAACTATCCTTATTTGAGAATAAGACTCCGTTATCAGAAAAGAGAATTACCGCAGAAGCTTGTGTTCACCACCTTTGGTTTTCAGAAGAAGATTACGATCAAAAAGGTACATTTATCAAATGGAATCCAGCTGTAAAAAAGGCAGCAGACAGAGAAGCAATATGGAAGGCGGTTTTGGACAATAGAATTGATGTTATTGCAACAGATCACGCACCTCATACATTAGAGGAAAAGTCTCAAAGCTATTTCAAAGCGCCATCGGGAGGACCTTTGGTTCAACATGCTTTATTGGCATTATTAGAAAAGTCAAAACAAGGAATAATTAGCAAAGAACGCGTTATTGAAAAAACAGCTCATGCTCCATCGGTATTATTTGGTGTTGAAAACCGTGGATTTATTCGCGAAGGTTATTTTGCAGACTTGGTTATCATTGACCCTTCTACTTCTACAAAGGTTCAAAAAGACAATATTTTATACAAATGTGGATGGTCTCCTTTTGAAGGCATTACCTTTAGCCACTCCATTGAAAAAACTTTTGTAAATGGTGTTTTAGCATTCGATAATGGGAAAATACTGAATGAGAAAAACGGAAAAAGATTAACTTTTAATCGCAAAGACTAAATGAAAGTAGCCAAATGTCTTTTCATGGGTTTGTTTTTATTGCTTCACACCAACTGTTCATACGAGTTAGAGAATGTTGAAGCTCCAGACAATCTTATCCCTATAGACACCTTTACTTTAGTTCTTCAGGACGTAATGATTGTGGAGTCCTACTATAAAAGTCAAGAAGCCAACGTAAACACATTTTACGAGACTTTACCTACAGCAATGCATCCTATCTTCGAGAAGTACAATATCGACAGTCTACGCTATGTTGAATCCATGGATTATTACACAACTCAACAGGAAGTGTTGATCAAAATTTACACTGAAATTCAGGACAGTTTAACATTGAACACTCCTGATTACATTCAATAATCTATCACTTTCAACTGATTCAATTTCAGTCATAAAAAAAGGCACCCTTCGGATGCCTTCAATTCAAATTCGCTTTAATTAATTTGTTACGTGTTGTAACTCTGGTTTTTTCAACAATGAACCCACCTCTGTGAGTGGATAAATTTCACTATACTTCTTCACTTTATCCATTTCAACACGGCGGTTAATATGAACACGTTTTAACTCTTTTGGCGTAACGACACCACTTGCCGCTAACAATTCAATGAAACTATAAACAGTTTGTGTATGGAAATTAGCAACACGCAGCGACTTGTTTTCAACATCAAGTCCTTTCATTAAACGTTTATCTTGTGTTGCCACTCCAACTGGGCAAGTATTTTTGTGACAAAGTAAGGCTTGTATACAACCTGTCGCCAACATCATCGCCCGTGCACAAGCAACAGTATCTGCACCAATTGCAATTAACCTAGCAATATCGAAACTACTGAATACTTTTCCTGAAGCAACAACGCTGATATCTTTCTTGAGGTCATAGCCCCTAAGTGTATTAACAGCATACGCTAATCCATCACGTAACGGTATACCTATAGAGTTTGAGAATTCAACTGGGGCAGCACCAGTTCCACCCTCTCCACCATCAATCGTAATGAAGTCTGGCTTAATTCCAGTCTCAATCATGGCTTCACATATATCTGTAAATTCAATTTGTTTACCAATACACATTTTAAATCCTACCGGTTTACCACCTGAAAGGTCTCTCATTTGCTTAATGAAGTACATCAACTCTGTAGCGTTAGAGAAAGCACTATGGGTGTTTGGTGAATGTACTTCGGTATGCGGTTCGATGTGACGAATTCGTGCGATCTCCTCTGTGTTTTTACTCGCTGGAAGAAGTCCTCCATGTCCAGGTTTTGCACCTTGAGAGATTTTCAATTCAATCATTTTAACATTAGGGATACTCGCATTCTCTTTAAAAGTAACAGGATTAAAATTTCCTTCCTTATCTCTACATCCAAAATACCCTGTTCCAATCTGCCAAATCAAGTCTCCACCATATTGAAGATGGTAAGGGCTGATCCCTCCTTCTCCGGTATTTTGAGCAAAACCTCCGATCTTAGCACCTTTATTCATTGCTAAAACTGCATTTTTACTTAAAGATCCAAAGCTCATGGCTGAAATATTCATAATACTTGCAGCATAGGGTTGTTTACAATCTAAACCACCAATCATCACCCTAGGGTCATGGTCAATTTCTTTCCGATTCTTAGCATACATCGAATGGTCCATCCATTCATAACCGATATCATAAACATTTGATTGGGTTCCAAAAGGAGCAGTATCATTTACCTTTTTTGCACGTTGATAAATCAAAGAACGATCAAGACGATTAATTGGTCGACCATCGGTATCTGTTTCTACAAAATACTGCATTATTTCTGGACGGATAGACTCAAAAATAAAGCGTAAATTACCAATTACTGGGAAGTTCCTACGAATACTATGCTTACGTTGTAAAATATCAAAGTATCCTATTAGAATCAATGGTCCAAAAAAGACCATAAACCATATCACGTTGTTCCACAATGGATAGATTAACGCTACAACTCCTATAATTAGGATAGATATTAAAATAAATATTCCTCTTGCCTTCATGACACCGTTTTATTTTATGTTTTTTACCTTTTAAATGATGATTTCTAACAACATCTTTTTTTCACACATAACAGCCTGCAAAGTTAAATTAAATATATCATATCAACGGTGTCTTTCAAGATGATTTTAAGGTGAACAATATGCACCTTACTACACAACGAACCAACACCACACTAACACACAGTTAATTAAGCGATTTATAACATATTTGCATTAAAATACTTGGCTTGATCCGACACTTCCTTTCCTACCCATTTTGGCAACTTAAATAGTTGATGTTCATCAGAAAGTTCGATTTCAGCTAGGATCAGACCTTTGTTTGGACGAGTAAACACATCCACTTCCCATAAAAAACCTTCAAAAACGAGTTCATATCTAATTTTATCGATTTTTTTTGGACAAAATGTGTTCAACAATTCTTCAGCTTCATGAACAGGGATCTCATATTCGTATTCCACACGAGAGATATGCTCTGTTTTACCTTTAATTGTAATGAATCCTTGATTTCCTTTTGTACGAACGCGGACTGTCTTTTCGATTGAATTCAACAGGTAACCTTGCATTATCCGCACACCTTGAGCGGGCTGAACAGCACGCCATTGTTCTTTATCAACCAAAAACTTTCTTTCTATTTCGATGGCCAAATCAAATCTTTTTTAATAAGTCAACCAAACGATTAGAATAGCCTGCTTCATTGTCATACCAACCTACAAGTTTGATTAAGTTTCCAACTACAGAAGTCAATTGGCTATCAAAAATACAACTGTTTGGATTTCCAATTATATCCGCAGAAACCAAAGGTTCGTCGGTATATGCTAAGATGCCTTTAAGTTCATTTTCACTGGCTCTTTTAAATTCTGCATTGATGGCTTCCACTGTTGGAACTTTTCCGTCAACAGTGATCGTAAGGTCGGTCAAAGAACCATTTGGCACAGGCACACGAATTCCACACCCACCAATTCTTCCATTTAACTCCGGGAAAATCTTCGTTAATGCTTTTGCCGCTCCTGTAGTTGTAGGAACAATTGATTCTGCAGCAGCCCTAGCTCTACGCAAATCCTTATGCGGGGCATCATGCAATCTTTGATCTGAAGTATAGCTATGAACAGTTGTAATATATGCACTATCTACATTACATAGTTCCGAAATAAGTTTAACCATTGGCGCAGCTGAATTAGTAGTACAAGAAGCATTACTGATTAAAGTATCATCATCTTTGAGGAGTTCGTCATTGACTCCTAAAACAACTGATTTTATATTTTCTCCTTGACCTGGAGCACTTATTATCACTTTTTTTGCTCCACCTTTAAAATGCTTTGATGCCAATTCTTCAGTCCTAAAAAGACCTGTAGATTCTAGCACGAATTCAACGCCATATTTTTCCCATGGAATATCTGCAGGGTCACGAAATTGTGTAAAAACAATCTTATTTCCATTTTCAAAAACAATTGTATTTCCTTCAACTGTGAACTCTACATCTAACTTTCGGTGTACTGAGTCGTATTTGAACAAATGTGCCAATGTATTCACATCAGCAAGATCATTTACTACAGCAACAGAAATCTCCTCCTGTTTTAAGCTCATTCGGGTAAAATATCTTCCAATTCTCCCAAATCCGTTTACACCAACTTTTTTCATATAATTTATTTTGTCTAACAAACTTAAAGAATATCACGTGCAATTAAAAGAAAAAGCACGACTCATCTTCATCAATTCACTAAATATTCTATTAACTCTTAAGTTGTTTAAAAGATCCCTGCAATCTATCGGCGAATTTCATTAAATTCGTACCTATGAATAAATTGATTCTATTTTTTATTTTACTTTCAATTTCGTTTGGGATTAGTGCTCAAGGGAATTGGAAGTGGACAAAAGTAGCGCCTTTACCTATTGCCTCAGCCAACAACACAATTTGCAAAGCTAAAGTCAACAACAATAGTTTAGTCTATAGCTTTGGAGGAATTTCCAACCCTCTGATTCCGTCAAGTATCCATCAAAGGGTATTTAAATACGAAGTAAGTAATGATGAGTGGACAGAAGTTTTGGATGTCCCAGATACTTTAGCTAAGATTGGTAGTGCTGCAAGCTTTGTGAAAAATCGAATTTACCTTATTGGAGGAAAACATGTGTTGAATGATGGAACGGAGGTTTCATCTCAAAAAGTACATGTATACAATCCTTTTTTAGATACTTTCGAAATCGATAGAAGTGAAATGCCTACTCCTGTTTACGACCATGTCCAAAACGTTTGGAGGGACAGTTTAATATTTGTTATTTCAGGACACAGTAACACGACTACAGTTCCTGATGTACAAATCTACAATCCCTCTTTTGATTCATGGACAACCGGAACTCCGTTGCCAAATAACGCACAATATAAAAGTTTTGGAGCATCAGGTTATATTCTTGGTGATACCATCTATTATTTTGGAGGAGTAACAGAAGACCCTACCTATCAAGCCACAAATTATTTTAGAAAAGGCGTTATCGACAAGGATGACCCCTCCCAAATTAGCTGGTCAATGATTTTCTCCTCTCCCGGTAACCCACTCTATAAAGGAGTTTGTTCTGGCCATGACAAAACTCTTTTTTGGATAGGCGGCGCTAGAAAAGCCTACAATTATGACGCGCTAGAATTTTACACCAACAATCCTGTAACTCCAAACCATAGAATATTAGAATATACCACAAATGACAACGTACATTTAAATCAATTCAACACCTCATTTCATGTGATGGATTTGAAAGGGATTGCAAAGTTAGGAGGAGGAAATTGGATGATTGCAGGTGGAATAGACTCCTTACAACAGGCTTCAGACAGGGCGTTTATTTTGCACAATACTTCTCTATCAGATATAGAGAATGCTACACAACCTCCTTTCTTTAAAGTCCAAGAATCAAACGACAATTACATTGTTATTACTGAAAATATTGGGAAAATAAGTATTTATGATGTTACAGGAAGAACACTTTATAAATCAACTAAACAGTTGGCTAATCTGATTATTCCGAAGTCTAGATTAAGCAATGGAATTCTATTATTTGTTTACGAAGATGAAATCAATCTCCCCGTTCAAATAAAAAAAATTAAGCCTCATTAAACTGAAGTAAAATAACCATGGATTACCTTATCAACACTCCAATTGAATACCTTAAAGGTGTTGGTGCCGAACGTGGCAACGCTTTAAGAATGGAGGCTGAAATAGATAAATTGTGGGACCTCTTAAATTACTTTCCTTTTAGGTACGTTGACCGTTCAAGCTATGTGAGAATTATTGACCTCCCTGTTCACGAAGGACAATCTGTACAGTTGAAAGGTCGAATCATAGGCGTGCGTGAAATCGGTACTGGCCGCGGAAAAAGATTACAAGCAAGTTTTCAAGATGAATCTGGTGTAATTGATCTGGTTTGGTTCAAAGGAGCTAAATGGGTTAAAGACAAGTTGACGCCAGGTGTTTTATTCAGGGTTTACGGAAAACCAACACGCTACAGTAGTTCGTGGAACATTGCCCATCCTGAAATTACCCCTTTTCAAAATATTTCTCATGAAAAAGGGCTTCAAGCCATATACAACAGTACAGAAAAGCTTACAAAAAAAGGGCTTCATTCAAAAGGAATTGAAAAACTAAGCTACAATCTTGCTTCAAATATCACTGGAAAGATTCCTGAAATATTACCGCAAGAACTCGTTCAACAATACAATTTAATTTCCCGAGAGGAAGCTTATAAATACATTCATATTCCACGCAATTTTGAAGATGTCAAAAGAGCGCAATTGAGAATAAAGTTTGAAGAGCTATTCATCCTTCAGTTAGAACTGTTTTTAAGAAAAAACGCCAACATTAAGAAAGCTGGAGGGTATTATTTCGAAAAAACGGGCGAGTACTTTGATGCGTTTTATAAAAACCATATCCCTTTTGAACTTACAGATGCACAGAAGAGGGTCACCAAAGAAATCAGAAGAGATTTGCGCAGTGGTAATCAAATGAATCGTCTTCTCCAAGGAGATGTAGGAAGTGGTAAAACTTTGGTTGCTGTACTGGCTATGCTGTTTGGAATAGGGAATGATTTCCAATCGGCACTTATGGCGCCCACAGAGATTTTAGCTCAGCAACACTTTAAAACCATTGAAGAATTACTTTCCCCATTAAATATTAAAGTCGCATTACTGACAGGTTCAACAAAGAAATCAGAACGAAAAGTCTTATTTCAAGCCTTGGCAGATGGAGAGATCAACATTTTAATTGGAACTCATGCCCTATTAGAACCTACAGTTAAATTTCAAAACTTAGGATTGGTAGTCATCGACGAACAACATCGATTTGGTGTAGCTCAAAGGGCAAAACTATGGAGGAAAAACGAAAAACCTCCTCACATCTTGGTCATGACCGCCACCCCGATTCCAAGAACTTTAGCCATGACATTTTATGGCGACCTAGATGTTTCTGTAATTGATGAATTGCCACCAGGCAGAAAACCCATTACAACGCTGCATTATTTTGAAAAGAGTAGATTAAAAGTATTTCAACTCATTAAGGAAGAAATTGCATTAGGTAGACAAATTTATATTGTGTATCCTTTAATTCAAGAGTCCGAAACCATGGATTACAAAAACTTGATGGAAGGTTATGAAGCAATATCGCGGGCCTTTCCCCGACCAGACTATCAAATTAGTATTGTACATGGACAAATGAAACCAGAAGACAAAGCTTTTGAAATGGAACAATTTGCAAAAGGCAATACCCAAATTATGGTGGCCACAACCGTTATTGAAGTTGGTGTGAATGTCCCTAACGCTTCCTTGATGGTTATTGAAAGCGCTGAACGTTTTGGTTTATCTCAATTACATCAATTACGTGGTAGGGTAGGTCGAGGCGCTGAAAAATCATATTGTATTCTGATGACTGGTGAAAAACTTTCACAAGAAGGCAAAAAACGTCTTCAAACAATGGTGGCAACAAATGATGGTTTTAAAATTGCAGAAGTCGACTTGGAGATTCGAGGACCTGGGGACATAATGGGAACACAACAAAGTGGAATATTAAACCTTAGGTTGGCTGATCTGGCACGCGATGGTCAGTTGGTTAGCGCGGCAAGGCAAGCGGCAAGAGAAATCTTAACGGAGGACCCTTTATTACAAAAGAACAAACATTATTTATTAAGAGAAGAATTAAAAAGACATTTAAAATCCAAACCCAATTGGAGTAAAATTTCATAGCTTTAAACCATGAGAAAATTAAGCACACTATTATTCATTACTTTATTTGCAGGACTATCTTACGGTCAGCTCAGCGGAGACATCGTTAAAGACAACCGCAAACTTACTGTAGATCAAGGTTACATCATCAACGGTCACGTTAATGGCAAAATTGTTTTTGATATATCTGTCAATGCGGAGGGAAAAGTCACCTCTGCAAAAGCAGTTGACAGTGAGTCCACCATAAGAAGTACGCCAGCCAAAATAAAGGCACGAAATTACGTTTCCTCCTTCACCTTCGCGCCTGGAACTTGGTATCCTAAATATCATCAAGGGCGAGTTGTGATTACGATGGTCAAACAAAAATAAAAGGCATACAAAAAGGGCAAATCAATGATTTGCCCTTTTTGTATTCATGAGGATTGAATTAACTTTCACCATAGATCTTTACAACCAAATCATTGTGTAGTTCTAAAATCTTTTTACGTTTAAACTTTAGTGTTGGCGTAATCTCTCCTTTTTCTACAGAAAACTCTTCTGCTAACAATTCAAACTTTTTAATTCTTTCAAACTGTCCAAACAATTCATTGTACTGGTCTATTTCTTCTCCAATACGCGCTATAACTTCAGGGTGTTCGATCAAGGCTTTATTTCCATCACCAACTTTAATTTCTTTCCTATTGGCCCATTCACGCAAGAAGTCATAAGAAGGGATAACCAAAGCAGCGGGGTGCTTCTTTCCTTCTCCAATCACCATAATTTGCTCAATAAATCGGGACTCTTTAAACTTATTCTCCATCATTTGTGGAATAATGTACTTCCCACCAGATGTTTTAAATATTTCTTTTTTACGGTCTGTAATTTTCAAGAACTTTCCGTCGACCATTTCACCAATATCTCCTGTATGGAACCATCCATCTTCAGTAAGTACCTCTTTTGTTTTTTCTGGTTGATTGTAATACCCCATCATTACATTAGGACCACGTACAATAATTTCTCCATCGTCAGCAAACTTTACTTCAACGTTGTCTAATAAAGTACCAACCGTTCCGAATTTAATTCCATTCTTCTTACAATTCACTGAAATTACTGGTGAGGTTTCTGTTAATCCATATCCTTCAAGAATGGGGATTTCAGCAGCAAGAAATATTCTAGCCAAACGAGGTTGTAAAGCAGCAGCACCAGAGGCAATTGCCAGCACTTCCCCTCCAAGCGCTTCTTGCCATTTAGAAAAAATTAATTTTCGGGCAATTTTCAACTTAAAGTTATACCACCCCGATTTCCCAGTTTGTTCGTATTCTTCTCCAACAGAAACAGCCCAAAAGAAAAGTGCTCTTTTAATTCCTGACAACTCATCTCCTTTAGAAATAATTTTCTCATATACCTTTTCTATCAAACGAGGTACAGCCGTAAAAACATGCGGTTTAACCTCTTTAATATTTTCACCAATGGTATCTAAACTCTCTGCAAAGTGAATTGAGAATCCAACTTGCATGTATAAGTAATGAAGCATGCGTTCATAAACGTGACAGACAGGAAGGAAGGTTAAACAACGACTGTTAGCATCTCCTGGGATACGTGGCAAACTACCGTATACGTTGGACAAAATGTTTTTGTGTGACAACATTACTCCTTTCGGATTACCAGTCGTACCTGATGTGTAAATCATAGTTGCTAAATCCTCATGTTTAATTGCATCTGAACGTTTCTTTACTTCAGATAGATCAACCTTACTTGCTTCATTAATGATTTCTGACCAATGCTTTACTCCTCCCACTTTATCAAAACAGTAAATCTTTGTCAGCAAAGGAAGGTCTTCCTTAATACTTGAAATTTTATTGTATAGTTCTTCATCCCCTGTAATACAGACCTTAATTCCTGCATCACCAAAAATATACTTATAATCCTTTGTAGAAATATTCGGATAAACAGGTACCCCGATGGCACCAATTTGTTGAATTCCAATATCCATTATATTCCACTCTACTCTATTCCCAGAAACTAAAGCAACCTTTTCTCCTGGCTCAACCCCTAAAGCGATTAACCCTCTAGAAACAAGGTTCGCTTTTTCTATAAATTCTTCTGTACTGGTGGACACCCACTTTCCATCTATTTTTGTTGAAAACATCGTTTCTTGAGGAAAATTCTCAAGTTGGTAATATGCTATATCGAATAGCCTTTCTTGTTTTTTCATAGTTAATGATTTTGCACTCTAAATCTACTAAAAAATGTTAAGTCAAACACTTTTCAGCGGTGTTATTTTACTTACAATATACTAGAGTTTTAATAAACAGTCTGTTTTTCCAACCTTTTAATTAAAAAAAACGTATTTTAGACAATAATTGAACAGAGGTGTAACTTTTACACCCTTTAAATTGTTTTACTGTTATAATGCGCACTTTTTGAATCGACGAGAATACAATATCGCTGTAGAAAAACATGCTTCCAACTTGTATGGGTATGTTTTCGGGTACCTTCGCAATAGTGAGGATACGCAAGATATTGTGCAAGATGTTTTTGAAAGGTTGTGGAAAAATAAAAAGAAAGTAGATTTTGATAAATCCAAAGCGTGGATGTTTAGAACAGGTCACAATGCTTTAATCAATTTCTCTAAACGTAAAAGTCGTACTGTATATAATACAGATATGATTCCTGAATTGTCGAAAGTAGATAACCGATTTGAGACACAGGAAATTATTGACTTGGCGCTTTCATTACTTCCACCACTTCAAAAAAGCATTGTTCTTTTAAGAGATTTAGAAGGTTACACCTACGACGAGATCGGAGAAATCTTAGAGATTTCTGATAGTCAAGTAAAGGTATACCTCTATAGAGCGCGAAAGAAAATTAAAAAACAGTTAAGCGATTTAATGTTAGTTCAATGAGTAGACCAAGTTTTGAAAATATAGACCAGTGGCTTTTTGAATATACAGAGGGAAATCTTTCTCCTGTTCAAGAATCTCAATTGATGGACTTTATCAGTCTTCATCCTGAGCTCATGTCCGAACTAAAATCATGGCAACAAGCAAAGGTTACTCCAAAACCAACTCCTGCCTTTTCGACTGCCGCTCTGGTTAAGCCTATGCCATTTTACCTGCATCCAGTCATTATAGTCGCAATTGGATTGATTGTATTATTTTTCGGATGGATTGGTCACGACAAACTTACTACTGTTCCATTGTATACAATGTCTGACATTGATACAGATATAATACATTCGGGTGATGAGGACTTGTTTGACGATTCTTTTTTGGTCCTCAACAATGCTAAAACATCAACATCCGAAGTGCGCTCAACTAAAAGTTCAAATTTAAAAACTGTTAGCAGTAGCAATCAAAACAGAAAAACGAATCAAGATTTAAACATTCCAATTTTATCTCCTCAACATAATAATTTGGCGGAAAATGAAACTGAAAATTTGGCTTTACTAGAGGATGAAATGGAAACAAATCAAATCGCTAGTTCTACTGACAAGCAAACAATTAAAATAGATTATAGTGAACTTCAGGAAATACAAAAAAGTTTCAATGCCAAAGCAAATGATTTAAATTTAATTTCAGAATACCTAAACCAGTCGCCTAACACTAAAAAGGAGGACATTACATCATCAGCAAAAGTGATCTCAGGGGCGGAAGTAGCGAAAGTTTCATTAAAGAAAACACTGCACAACACCTATAGAAAAATTAAACGCATGGCAGACCAACCTGTCGCTTTAAGAAATACAAAAGCACCTCATTATCATGCACCAATGATGACTGGTTTCAATGCAAATTCAGCTATGGTTGGGTCTGCACCTGGAAATAGAATACAAGCTACGTCTAGAATACAATGGTTGGATAAAAGCAACACTCAACTCCTCAATTCTTTATCTTGGGATGGATATGTCTACGCCTTACGTGGTGGTTTAGGAGTGGATGTAAACTATAATGGATACAATTCAAATGCCCTAAATAACTATTCAGTCGGACTTACTTATTCTCCAAAACTTTCAATTAATAAAAGTGTTTCAATTGAACCTGCTTTAAGATTTAAAATGGGGGTTGTTAACGTCGATCCAAACTCCGATTTCATTGGTCAAAAAATTGAAGTCAACAGACATAATCTTATTCCTCTTTTCGAAAACGAAGCGCAAGTGAGTGGGAGTCAATTGTGGTACAAAGATATTGGTTTAGGGTTCATGTTGAACACCAAATGGTTTTATGCAGGGTTCAATGCAGACAATTTAGGTCGTCATAACAACAACTTTTACACAGGAGACTTAAGCAAAGACCATAGAGAAAATATACACTATACTGCTGTTATCGGAACAGAATATCAGTCGATGACACGCGATATTAAGGTGAGTGGTTATGGTCTATTTCAAAATTATGGTGACTTAACAGAGTTATGGATTGGTGGGAACTTCCAATACAAATGGATTCAAGCTGGTGCAGGATTAAACACTAACACAGAGTTTGGAGCCTCTCTAGGAACTGTTTTCAATCGCTTTTCATTCCACTACAATATTGACTACACCAAAAGTCAACTGTTAAACAATAAGTATTTATCGCACCAGGTCTCGATGAAGATATTGCTTAAGCCTAGTAGATACGCTGCTAAATTTTTAAACATTTAAGAAAGGAGAAGAATTATGAAAAAAATATTGTTGTTTATATTCTCAATTATAATTATCGGAGAGGTCCATGCTCAAGATCCTCAGTTTTCGCAGTTCTATGCGAATCCGATATATTTGAATCCGGCCTTTGCAGGAAGTCATGGTTGTCCACGATT
>NZ_JBLWVE010000019.1:0-54154 GCF_048268645.1 Brumimicrobium sp.
GTGTATCTTACATTTCAACTGAATGCGATGCATCCAGTTGAAATAAGCTGGGCTTTCAGCCCGCAATTGGTTAAAATATGGGTTTAGAAAATTCTAGAAGCATGAAACACTATTGGGGTGGACTTCAGCCCACCCATAACAGCAAGCCTACGGTTCCCCAAAACCAAGGACTCACGACCTTGGCTAAAAATATGCCGTACCTTCGGCATTTTTTGTTTACATGTTCTTCACCACGTCTAAAACAAATGTGCTTTTTATTTGACTAACATTGTTGAGGGCAGCAAGCTTACCAGAAGAGAACTGATGATAATCATCCAAGTTTTTTACCATGACTTTCAGCAAGAAATCATTCGCACCACCCATTAGATAACATTCCAATACTTCAGGGAGTTTCCGAATTTCCTCCTTGAAGTTTTCAATCTCTTTCAGTTTTTGAACATCTAAAGACACAGAGCAGAAGACATACATTCCGTTGATTAGCTTGCGATTGTCAATTACAGCTACATATTTCTCTATGATTCCTGAACGTTCTAGCTTTTTAATTCGTTCGTAAACAGGTGTTTTACTAATCCCTACACGATGCGAAAGTTCTTTGATGCTCATTTTCGCATCCTCCTTTAGCAAGGAGATAATCTTTTGATCAACTTCATCTACTCCATTCATGGGATAATATTCTTTTTATGGGTTAATTTTAAGGTGCAATAGTTTGTTTGAACCAAAAATACGAAATTTGTAGAATAATATTCCAAAAACTGCGTAAATATAGATTGAATAGAGTATATGTTTACCTTTGTAGGGAACAAAATAATGATAAAATGAAAAAGAATTTTAAGCCAGAAAGTTTGATGATGACACATGGTTATAAGCCAGAATTATCCGAAGGATCGATCAAATGTCCTATTTTTCAGACTTCAACTTTTGTTTTTCAAACAGCAGAGGAGGGAAAGAAATTTTTTGAATTGGCCTACGGTCTTCGAGAAAAAGAACAGGATGAAGAATTGGGATTAATTTACAGCCGAATTAACAATCCAAATTTAGAAATACTTGAAAATCGTTTGGCGTTATGGGACAAAGCAGATGATAGTGCGGTGTTTGAAAGTGGAATGTCTGCCATCAGTACCGTATTGCTTGAATTCCTAAAACCTGGTGATTTATTGCTTTATAGTTCTCCAACTTATGGAGGAACAGATCATTTTATTCATGATTTTCTACCTAAAATCGGAGTTGATGCCATTGCATTTCACCCAGAGAATACGGAAGAAGAAATTATTGAAATCATTAAAAGCACAGGTAAAGCAGATCGTTTAGGATTGATTTATATTGAAACTCCTGCAAATCCAACCAACTCAATTATAGATATTGAAATGTGTTGTCGCATTGCAAAGCAACACAAAAATGGAGAAGGGAAAACCTACGTTTGTGTAGACAATACTTACATGGGGCCTGTATGGTCAAAACCTTTGGAGATTGGTGCAGATTTAGTCGTTTATTCTGCAACTAAATTTATTGGTGGTCACAGCGATTTAATTGCTGGAGCTGTTTTGGCGAATGCTGAGTTAATGGTACGTGTTAAAACCTTAAGAACTTTCCTTGGAAATATGGTGAGTCCACATACTGCTTGGATGATGATGAGGAGTTTAGAGACCCTAAAAATCAGAATGGAAAAACAATCTCGCAATGCTGAAAAAATCGCTGCCTTTTTAGATGCACACGATAAGGTTGAAAAAGTACATTACCTTGGGTTAATTAAAGAAGGGTCTAAAGATTACGATTTGTATAAACGTCAATACAATTCGCCAGGTGCTATGATTTCTTTTAACATCAAAGGAGGTGAGAAAGAGGCTTTTCAATTTTTGAATAGTTTACAGCTAATTCAGTTGGCAGTAAGTTTAGGGAGTACGGAAAGTTTAGCACAACATCCACAAACAATGACACACTGTGCAATTGAACCAGAAGCGCGTGAACGAATGGGCGTAACCGCAAATTTGGTTCGTGTTTCTATTGGAGTTGAAGACGCTGATGATATCATTTGGGATGTTCAACAGGCCTTGGAACAGGTGAAGTAATAAATTAAAAATTTAATACAGCAGTAAAGCGGTTCCATTGGGGCCGCTTTTCTTTTATTAATGTCCTTTTTATAAGGAAGAAAAAAAACCGCTACTTATTAAAAGCAACGGTTTTGTTTTCTTAGAATGTTGTTCTGTTTTAAAGCAGAAGAAACTAGAATGGTAAATCGTCGTCTCCTTCATCAACCAAAGTTTCAGCACTGTCAGCGCTCGCTGGCATGATGTCCGGTGGAGTAGGTGTTCCTCCTCCTTGCGATTTTTCTAATCTCCAAACGTCTAGTGAATTGAAGTATTTTACTTCACCTTGTGGGTTTGTCCACTCGCGTCCTCTTAAGTTGAAAGTTACATTTACTGCATCATTCACATTGATATCGTCTAATAAACTAGTACGATCTTGAGTCAATTGAAATAAAATATCTTGTGGGTAGTTTCCTGAAGCATCAGTAACTACAAATTCTCTTTTTTTGAATTTTTCTGTGATTTGTTCTGTGTCTTTTTTGACTTTTACAATTCCCGAAATGCTTAACATAATGTTGTTGTTTATTTTATTGGTTATTAAATGCTAAAAGTGTTTTCCAAGCCTCTTCAATCTCGTTTTTCGCTAAATATAATTTGGCTAATTTATGAAGTTCGATTTCCAATTGAGCAGGTTCGTCTTCTAAAGTTACAAAAAGTTCTGATAATTCGATTAACTTAAATTCGTTTACATCTGTTTCGTTAGGAAGTTCTTCAAAGCCTCCAAGTTTTCCTAAGTCATTGCCGCTAAGTATGTTGCTGGATTTGATGTCTTCAGGAATGTTGTCAAGTCCCATTCCAATTCTCGTAACAGGTTTTTCTACCTCAAACATCGAAGCTTCATTGGCACGACAATACCAGTTTCCACCCATTCGAGAAACAAGGTCGATTTTATGCTGGTCGATCATTTGATCTTCATCTAAAATCTCCTCGTTAATGTGAATTTTAACTACTTCACAAATGATTAAATTTCCAGCACCACCTCCTTCGCCAAGTTCTTTAACTTCGAGGACTTTACATTCCATTTGAACTGGAGATTCTTTGACCCTAAAAGGCTTTACTTTGTCGGAAGGAACAGGTGTTAATCCGCTTTTTATGAATTCATTTACGTCAATGTCGTACGGAGAAGAACATAAACTCATTTGCTCTACCATGTCAAAGTTAACGACGTTAATTACACATTCCGCAACTTTTTTCACGTTCTCATAAGTGTCCTTGGTTTTCCCAGTTCGTCCACTGTTGGCAGGCGAAAAGACCAAAATTGGTGGATTTGCACTAAAAATATTAAAGAAACTAAATGGGGCCAAATTGGGTGTTCCGTTCTCATCAATGGTTGATGCAAAGGCAATCGGACGTGGTCCAACAGCACCTAATAAATAGCGATGTAATTGTGGGACAGGAAGATCCTTGGGGTCTAATGTTAACATAATATCAAAATCGTTTTTTGCAAAGAAGCAAAGGTAATGCTATTCTTCCTCAATAAAAATGAAAGTGTAATTTTGTTGAAAAGTATTTCCTTTTATTTAAAATGCTTAAAATTTGATTTTTGATGCTCTGATAATTCTGTCAACATAAAGATCTTTTAATTTTTCTTATACTTTCTTAATATATCCAACGTTATACTATATTTGTTCTAAAAATTACATCGAATATGATGATGACCCCTGCTCAAGCTTTTAGGAAAATCACAGAATACTTTAGTTTGGATTCTGAAGTTGAAGCGCACGATAGCATACATGCCGAAATATTGAAAGGAATCGCCTTTAAAGGGACAAATCTTTGGATTTTGGTTTTTGCAATTGTTGTGGCTTCTGTAGGACTCAACATCAATTCAACTGCAGTGATTATTGGAGCCATGCTTATTTCGCCATTGATGGGGCCGATCAATGCGATGGGATATAGTATTGCAACCTATAACTTTGAACTTTTTAAGAAAGCGGCCAAAAACTTTTCCTTTGCTGTGGGGACCAGTTTAGTCGCTTCTGCAACTTATTTTGCATTGAGTCCACTATCGACTGCTCACTCAGAATTACTCGCCCGTACAAGTCCGTCGATTTATGATGTATTGATTGCCTTTTTTGGTGGATTGGCCGGTATTATTGCAATTGCAAGTAAAAATAAAGGAAACGTTATTCCTGGGGTGGCTATTGCCACAGCTTTAATGCCGCCTTTATGTACAGCTGGTTATGGACTGGCGACTGGGCAATTTGACTTCTTCTTTGGAGCGATGTACTTGTTTACGATTAACTCTGTTTTTATTGCGATAGCTTCGGCATTGGTTGCGCAGTTTTTGAAATTACCAATCAGAACAATTGTTGACCCAAAACAAAAAAAGAAAGTTAACAGATGGATTACATTCGTGATTATGGCTGTGATTCTTCCGAGTATTTATTTCGGTTATGGGTTGGTGCAGAATGAAAAATTCAATGAAAACGCCAATCGTTACATTGAAAATGTAAGCCTGTATGAAGGGAATTATTTGCTTAAAAGTGATGTTAACCTGAATAAACGAGAAATAACTTTGGTTTATGGAGGAACAGCATTAACAGAGTTTCAAAAAGATCATATTAAGGATAAGGCCAATAGTTTTTGGTTGGAAGGTGCAACAGTTAAGATCCAACAAGGAATTTCTTTTTCAAAATATGGTGACGGTGGTGAATCTATACAGTTGCGTGAGGAACTCGCACGATTGGTGAGTGAAGTTAAACGTAGGGATGTTCAATTAGACAGTATTCAGCAAAATCAAAGTTTAGGTCGTGTATTATTAAAAGAAATTAAGACGATTTATCCACAGTTTAAAACTTGTACTTATGCTGATTCTTATACCTTTTCAGATTCATTGCGTGCTCCTCGAAGAACAGCCTTGGTCTTGTTTACTTTGGATACTCTGAATTTCACAAAGGAAGACCAAAAACGTGTGAATACCTGGGTGAATTCTCGTGTTCAAGCTGAAGAGGTTAAAGTATTTTTTGAATAATTCAAAGCTTATTCATAGCTCTTCTTATTTTTGATAAATGTCAGAACAATATCCTGCTCAAAACCATGAAATTGAATGTATTCAAGTCGATTCATGCCTTGAAAGAACAAGAATCTATGATTTTTTATTGGGAAAATTGGAAAGCATTACTTCTCGTAAAGGCATAAAAAAAGCCTTGTCTAGAAATCAAATTTATTTGAATGGTGTATTGGCAAAGTCTGGCGATTATGTTCAGTTGGGTGATGTCATTAAGGTTTATGAAAATCAAACGATTGCTTATAAAGCCTTTGAAATCGAATTGAATGTTATATTTGAAGATAATGAATTGGCTGTGGTAGAAAAACCTGCTGGAATTCCTGTTTCTGGAAATACCTTTAAAACGCTGCAAAATGCATTGCCCAATCACCTTCAGAAAAGTACAGCCAAAGACTATCTTCCGATTCCGCTTCCGGTTCACCGATTAGATGCACCAACTCACGGTATTGTGATTGTAGCGAAAACACATGGTTCGCGTGTTGCTTTGGGACGTATGTTCGAAAATCGTGAGCTTACTAAATACTATACGGCAATCGTGCAAGGTCAACTTGAGGGAAAAGGTCAGCTGAATACTAAAATAGAAGAGAAGTCTGCATTGACTTATTTTAAATCAATTGCTGTTTTTCCATCGGTTAGAAATGAATGGATTTCACTACTAGAGCTTTCACCTTTTACGGGGAGAAAGCACCAATTAAGAATTCACTTGGCCAGATTAGGATTTCCTATAATTGGGGATCAAGCCTATGGAAAGAAGGGAGATACATTGAAGCACAAAGGGTTGTTTCTTGCTGCGACTGGAATTTCTTTTCATCATCCCATGACAAATAAAAAATTACATTTTGAAATTGAAGCACCCAATAAATTCAATCGATTTTTAGAAAGAGAAAAACGTTGGGTAGAACGCATAGAAAAGCAGAAAGGGTTGTGATTTATCCTTATATGACGAGCATAATTTGACTTTCGAAGGCAATTTACTTTTTCCCGAAGTAATAAGAATAACCAAATCCAATGGTGAAATATGAGGTGATACTCTCTAATCGATCGTTGTCGATACCACTGAAATTATCAACTCCCATTTGATGTGGTTTAAATTGGAAAGCGTGGAAGGCATAACCTAAAGCCAATCTGAAAGAAGTGTTTTCATTTCCCATTAAAGAAAGTCCTAAGGTTGGCTCTACAAATCCACCGTCATTGATATAAGGTTTCCCCAGTAAATCATTGTTTTTATTGGTGTCGAAAATGTTCATGGTGTATCCGATTCTAACGCCATAATCCAAACCGAAATTACCATAATATTTTTCTTGACCGATTTTCCCAAATACTCCTGCAATGTGGGCTCCTCCAGACATGCCAATGTTGTTTTTAAATTCATTGACGTTAAAGAAACCATAGCGAAGTCCCGCACCAAGCGAAAATGAATTTTCAAAAGTATATTGGTAGGAGGGAGTCACAATGACTAAGCCTTGCATTAAATCTCTAAAAGCATAATTCGTTGCGTTATTTGGCAAACCAATCTCTACTTTAAAGGAAGAGCTAGGACTAAAATCAGCTTGTGCATTTACAGTAAGAACTGAACAAATCAATAGTAGGGAGAAAATTAATTGCTTCATAACATTTATTTACTTTCAATATAACGGATTTCCTTAACGAACATTGTTAAAACTAAAAATTAATTTCTAATCTCAATGAGTTTGCGGGTTTTTTGATTTACAGTTTGTGCTTGATAAAAATAAAATCCATTCTCAAATTCACGGGTGTCCAATTGAATCACTGTTCCTCCTTTATTAAATGTTTTGCTTTCAATGATCTTATTGACTTTTTGGTCGGTTGAAAATACACTGACTTCAACTTCCATCGGATTGTGCATTTCAATAAAGATAGGTACAATCCCTGTGGCAGGATCTTTTTCAATAGGGTGTAAAACCAAGTATAGCTCCTTTTCTATCCTTCCTTGTTTCAAGCGCCTTACCAATAATCTGTAAGCGATGAAAAAGATTAAAATACCCAATGTTATCCATAAGATGGTTGAAAGGGTTTGTTGTATGTCAATGACTAATAGCATGTTTAAATGATTATCACACCTTCTATAAGTGCAGTTTTTTCGTAAATTTTAATAACACTTTCAGAGCTCATCATTATTTCTTTTACACTGATGCTCGTGTATGTTCCTTTGCTTGATGGTCGCATGTTGATGTCTGAAGCATCGTTAAACATACTCGTAATTTGTGCAATCTTATGATTGTCACTTGGGGCGATGAATTTAAACATGTATAAACTCGGCCACTCCTCTTGGTCTAATTGTAATTTTAATTTGTCAAATTGTCCTTCCATAACTAATCTTTCGCCAGCAAAGTTAATCTTTTTACTTCTTTCTTAACGCTTTCAGAGAGATTATTGTAGTTCTCTTTTAGGACGTTTAGGGAAGTGGTGTCGATTACTTTTGCTGTCTTTTTTAATTCTTTTAATAATTCCATAGGGTCGGGCTCCTTTCCCCGAACTACCTCTATTTGGTCTTCTTCACTTGCTGGGTGCGACCAGTGTTTTGCGAATTGACCTTCAGTATTTAACCATTGATGAACTGAATTGTTCAAATCATGCAAGTTTTGTGCTTGTAAGACCTTTGATTTATGCTGATTACGCAAGGTGTGAAAAGCGTGAAAAGCAGCAATGAAATCATCAGGGAACTCATGTTGTTTTTGGGTGATATCCAAAGGGGATTCATCTACCATCGTCTGTTCTGTTAAGGTCAAATATGCTTGGTGTTGTTGCGCTAACCTGTTTAATCTTCCTTCCCAAACTTTACGAATAGGTGGACGGGTCAGAAAAAATTGTTTCTGCTCGAATAACCGCTGTTCCCATAAGTCATCCAAATCATCTTCGGAGCTGTGGGGGAAAAATATATGCGCTTGCTCTTTGTTCATGTCGCAAAATTAATGACTTCCTTTCGTTTTTCTTTGATTAAACCGTAAATTCGTCGAGTAGTTTAAAAAAATGAACTTAAGAAATCCGTTTATGAACAATATATTGAATTTATCAATCGTATTTTCTATCCTTATCACCCTTGCTTTTAAGTCGTTTTCTCAAAGTAATGGGGAGATTGATAACATGAGAAGTGATACGCTTGATGTGATTGAGTACCAGATGAAAATGGACCTTACGGCAATGTCATCGCAAAATCTAAAAGCGTCTTGTAAGGTGACTTTTGAAAGTAAAATGAATGGCATTGATGGAATTTCTTTGGATTTGCTTCAGTTGACTGTCGATTCAGTGCAATGGAATGGGCAGGATTTGACTTACACCTATAACGATACACTTTTACGCGTAAACTTTTTAGCGCCCTTAAACACTGGGGATCAAAGCTCAGTGACTGTTTATTATCAGGGGACGCCTGTGATGGATCCTTCTGGATTTGGTGGATTTTATTTTCAAGGAGACTATGCCTATAATCTAGGTGTTGCATTCTTGTCAGAACCGCACAACTATGGTCGAACTTGGCATCCTTGCTTTGATAATTTCGTAGAAAGGGCAACTTATGATATTGAGTTAACAACTCCTGAAGGAATTACTGCTTATGGAAATGGATACATTCACAGTGAAAGTACAGGACCCAACAATGAAAATATCCGCAGGTGGATCATGAATGAAGAGATACCAACTTATTTAGCTTGCGTTGGAGCAGCTCCTTATACGCATGTGAGTCAAACCTACAACAGTTCGTTGACCAATTCAGACACGCCAGTGATGTTGATTGCAAAACCTCAAGATACAACAAAGTTTAAAAATTCATTTGTGAATCTATTTGGTGCAATGGATGCGTACGAATTGAATTACGGACCTTATGAATGGAATAAAATCGCCTTTTTATTGGTGCCTTTTAATGGAGGAGCAATGGAGCATGCAAGTTGTGTGACCTATCCTGGATTTGCAATTGATGGAACCTTGAATTACGAAACCTTAATGGCGCACGAACTTTCTCACCACTGGTGGGGCAACCTGGTGACGTGTAGAACAGCTGAAGATATGTGGATCAACGAAGGTTTGGCTTCTTATAGTGAGTCCATCTTTTTGGAACACGTCTATGGTTATGAAAGTTACATAAATGAGTTGAAAAGCGTTCATAGAAACGTGATTCAAAAGGCACATTACGATGATGGCGCTTTTTTTCCGATCTCAGGGGTTCCTCACGATGCAACCTATGGTTCGCATACCTATAGCAAAGGAGCAACTTTGATGCATAATCTTCGTTCTCACATGGGGGACACAGATTTTTTTAACGGACTCAAAGCCATTCAGTCAAACTTTGCTTTTCAAACCATCAATGCCGCAGAATTTAGAGATGCTTTGACGAATTCAACGGGATATGACGCGACCCATTTCTTCGATAACTATGTTTTTAATCCTGGGTTTAACGGATATGAGGTAGATTCATTCGCGGTAAGCCACCAAGGCGGACAGTTTGATATCGAAGTGCATATTCAGCAAAAATTATTCGAAGCACCTAGTTTATTTTCAGATGTCCCTGTTCAATTGACTTTTGTTGGAGCAAATAGGGAAACGCATTCGCAAGTTGAGCTTATTTCAGGAGCAACACAAATAGTAACAACTCAACTTGCTTTTGAGCCTGTAATGGTTTACTTGAACAAAGATAATTTATTGCTGAACGCCGTTACAGGAGAGGATGTGTTGGTCACAGAACCTTTCTCATTGCAAATGAATTACCCTTATTTTTATTTAAAAACCACAGAGGAAGAGGACACTTCATTTCTTCGAATAGAACACTATCGTCTAGCACCTGATGGAATAAATAACTCCAATACAAATTTTGAATATGTCAGCTCTCCAGACCGTTTTTGGAAAGTTGACGGAGTGTTTTCTAATAGTTTTAAAGCTGAAGCAAGATTGTTTTATGATGGAAGAAATATTGCAGGTGGTGGATTGGATTTAGGTTTGATGACAGATCATGCTGGGGTGACTTTCCATGAAGATAGTTTGGTATTGCTTTGGAGACCAAATCAAAAAACGGAATGGGTTGAATACGCGCATTATGCTAAGAATTCTTTTGGAAATAAAACGGATGGATATGGTAGAATGGAGCTTTCGCAACTTTTGAAAGGTGAATATACATTCGGTTTTCGAAAAAGTACTGTGGAGACCAGTGGTGAGGTTTTACCAGAGAAAATGAAAATCTATCCAAATCCAGCACATGAGATTTTGTTTATAGAATGGGATCAAGCACATAATAATCAAAAGATAAGGATTACAGATACCAATGGAAAACTCGTAGAGCAAACAGTTGTAAATGACGGAAAGCTTGTTCTTTCGACTAAAAACTATCCACAAGGAGCTTATTTTGTAATGGTGTTTGAACAGAATAATCTATTGGCAAAGCAAAAATTTATTAAAGAATAGATGAAAAGAATTTTAGGAATTGACTTTGGAATGAAGCGCACAGGTATCGCAATTACTGATGAGAACAATATTATAGCCTCTGGATTAACGACTGTGCCGACCAGAGAATTAATGGATTTTTTAATCCGTACAGTAAAAGAGAAAAATGTGGGAACTTTAGTTCTGGGTGAGCCCAAAAGATTAAATATGGAAGACTCCCACAGTTCACAAAACGTTCGATTGTTTAGAGAAGCCTTGGAAAAACAATTTCCAGCACTTCAAATCGAAATGATGGACGAAAGATTTACTTCTAAAATGGCTTTGGAATCATTAATCGCTGGCGGTGTTTCAAAAAAGAAAAGACAACAAAAAGAACTCATCGATGAAGTGAGCGCAACGATTATTTTACAGTCATATATGTCAACACTTTAGTTTTGAAAAACTAACTTAAGGTATTGTCCAGTGGTTCTATTTCTTGAACAGCAGGTTTGCTTGACATTATCCATAGTCCAAGGTAGCACAAGAGTCCATTCACACCAAGTATTTCATGTCCAGATTTATAACCATCAAACCATTCTTGTTCGTAGGATTTGAAGATGTAAATCAAAACGGGAACAATTAAACAAACAATCCATGTATAGTGATCGTCTACAATCCGCTTGCTGATGATTCCGAAGAAGAAAAGTCCAAGCAGTGGTCCGTAGGTATATCCAGCTAGAATAAATAAGGTGTTGATTACATCTTGTTCTTTAAAAGCGTTGGCCAATAGAATCACAATAAATAAAATGGCTGTCATTCCGATGTGGATATATTTTCTTACACGTTCTGCTTTTGTCTTGTCCTCCCATTGGTCAACTCTAAAAATATCGACACTGGTAGAAGTAGTCAAAGATGTTAATGCAGAGTCTGCTGATGAATAAGCTGCTGCAATTAGTCCGAGCAAAAAGGTAATTCCAATTAAATTTCCTAACCCACCGTTTAAAGCAATCATGGGGAACAACCTGTCGGTTTGTTTATCTGCTTCCATTCCGCTTATTTCACTAAATATTTCAACGTTTGCTTCTGCATACATGGCCAATAAACCTCCAAGAACTAAGAAAACAAAATTGACAAAAAACAAAATAATGGAGAACCACATCATGTTCTTTTTGGCGTCTTTTTCATTACGACAAGTGAGGTTTTTCTGCATCATGTCTTGATCTAATCCTGTCATTCCAACTGTAATAAAAAGTCCTCCCAGTATTCCTTTTAGAATGTAGTTGTTGCTTTTTGGGTCGTCGGTCACAAACCAGTCGGTCATACCTAAAGATTTTAATCCTGTGCTTACTTCTGCAACACCACCAATTGATTGTGTAATAAGGACCACACTAACAATAAGAGCGAGGAGCATGAATAAAGTTTGGAGTGTATCTGTCCATACAATTGTTTTGATTCCTCCTCGATAAGTGTAGACATAAATTAAGAGTAAAGTGACCAAAACAGATACTTCGAATGGAATTCCGTAATTACTCAATACGAAATAATCAAGTATGTCAGCAACCAAGAATAATCTAACGGAAGCCCCCAATATACGAGAGATTAAAAAGAAACCTGCGCCAACTCGGTGTGTTGTTGGTCCGAATCGACCGCCAAGATAAGAGTAAATCGATGTTAAGTTGAGTTTGTAGTAGAGGGGAAGTAGAACAAATGAAATAATTGCATATCCTAGCATGTATCCTATAACAATCTGCATATAAGAGAATCCGGAAGAACCAACCAGTCCAGGAATTGAAATAAAAGTTACTCCTGAAAGTGAGGCTCCGATCATACCAAAACTAACCAAGTACCATTTGGAGTTTCTGTTTCCAGTGAAGAATGCTTCGTTTTTAGCTCCTCTTGATGTTAACCTAGAGATAACCAATAACACTATAAAGTAGGCGAGAATAACGGTTAAAATAAAAGTTCCACTCATAATATATTATTATGGGGATAAAAGTACTTTAAATTTAACTAGGTGCAACCATCACTAAATAGGAATAGTTAAAAGCAGAGTGTTAAAAAGAATGGCTTTGTTTAGGCTCCGATTACACGACGTAATTCTTCAATAGTGTTTTCCCAATATAATTGAACCTCCTCCATTTCATCTTCTTCAGCAAAACTTGTAAGGTGTAAAACAACCGCTTTGGTCATCGGGTCCACTTTAAATCGGATTTCTACAAAGGTATCTAATCCTTCTTCTTCATCTTCAACCCATTGAAATTTCAAGTGATCATTTGTTTTTTTACTGATTAATCGTGCAACTTCTTCACTACCATTCCAGTAAAATGTGTAAATGTCGTCTTTAATGTTTACATCGTCTGCAAACCACTCGCTTAGTCCGCTAGGCGTCATTACCATAGAGTTTAAGACCTTTGCTGAGGTTTTGAAAAGGTATTCTTGTTCGAACTTAATTTTTTCAGACATGTTGTAAATATTAATTATTTTCTATCTTCGCCGAAGATTTCGGAACGCAATATACTAAAAACTTTTAAATGGCTCTTATACATTCGCTTGAAAAATCTGGGAATACCTTGTTTAAATACAGAGGTCAAATTCCTGTAATTCTCTTCATTTTAGCTGTCCCTGTAATTTTCTTTACAGATTATGGTTGGATGGAATTAGATGATAATTATTATTGGATGTTGTTGGCTTTTGCCGCAGTTCTCTCCGTCTTAGGACAAGTGATACGTGCAATCGCAATTGGAACTTCTAATAAGAACACTTCAGGTAGAAATAGAAGTGAACAAGTGGCAGACGCATTAAATACCAAAGGAATATATTCTACAATGCGACACCCTTTATATGTTGGGAACTACTTTATGTGGATAGGAATCGTCGTATTTACTGCAAACATTTGGTTTGTTATTGTAGTCTCTTTGGCTTTCTGGTTGTACTACGAAAGAATTATGTTTGCTGAAGAAAGATTCCTTGAACGTAAGTTTGGACAAGATTACTTAGACTGGAGTTTAAAGGTTCCTGCTTTTTGGCCGTCTTTTAAAAACTATGAAATGTCACCCATTTCTTTTTCAATGAAAACAATCCTTAGAAGAGAGTATTCTGGTGTGACGGCGACCATGATCGGATTCTTATTCGTTGATATTTTACGTAACTATATGATTGAAGACGGATTTATTTTACATACTTATTATATTATTTTACTTGCTGTGGCTTTGTTTATTTCCTTGTTTTTAAGAACTTTAAAACACCACACGAAAATTTTATTTGAGGAAGACCGTTCTTAGTGTTTGAAATTAGAAAAAACCTATTATATTTGCACCCGCATTGGTAAATAACACCACTGCAATCCCCACGAAAGGGAACTTAGGTAAGTGTAATTATGGCGAGGTAGCTCAGTTGGTTAGAGCGCAGGATTCATAACCCTGAGGTCGGGAGTTCAAATCTCCCTCTCGCTACTTAAAACCAGAGTGAAAATGAATACTAAAACAATCATTTTCATCTGGTTTTTTTATTTTATATATTCTGTCTCTTTTAGTGTTTTTATGGGATCAATCTCAAAAGTTGGGGAGGGAGTGGTTTTAACCACTTTTATGCTTAAAGTTTTAATGATATATTTTATTCTAAATTATAAAAAAATTTCAGGATAAGATATAGAAGAATTGGGTTACCAAGATAAGTCGTAATTATTTAAAAAGAGATTCCTCGTCGCCCCGAGTTCTCGAGACTCCATCGGAATGACAGGTGTTTGTTGGATTTGGCGGGGTAAAATTTGCTCAAGCTTCGCTTGAGCAAATTTTACCCCGAAGACCTCCTTATGAGCTGTCATTCCGATAGTTGTTAAAATCTAATATTTTAACAACTGAGGAATCTCTTCTTCCTTTTTTTGATAAAGTTTAACACTAGATAAAATTAATTGATACAGTTCTCGGCTGTAATTATTGAAAAAACACAACCTTAAAACTAGGATTAACGACCTAGCTTGGTAGCTCAGTAGGAGAATATGAAATTTTGGATATGTTTTATTCAGATTGACAAATATTTATGCTTAATCCCCAACAATTAGTCTTGATCCGTTTTTATGGGATAAGGTATATCTCTCCAAATCTGTTGACATCTTGGAAGATTAATTTGAATAATCATCTTTAATTCTGTTTATGAAATAGATAACATGTACAAGGTTTTATTGTATTATTTGTGAGGATCGACATCTTTTATGAAATGCCACCACGGAAAAGTCAGGTTTGTAAATTACTTTTACACCTATCTTTTAAAAACCTTACCTCCTTTCTAGATTAATAGTGAGTGTCTGCCTTGAAAAGTATAAATAAACAAGTCAAAAAGTCATGTTTTAAGCACGTTTACTGACTAATTGGCATTTAGGGTAGCTGATTTAAGACATTCTAACAGCGATTTTCGTTGTGTTTTGCATTGGTATTTCATTTGATAACTATAGACCAAAAGAAATTAAAAATTAAAACAATAGAAGTTATGGAAATGTCAAGAAGAAATAGTGGTTTTTTACCGTCTTTTTTAAGTGGATTTGATGAGGAGCTTTTTAATAATCGTCAAAATATGAAATTTTCTAAGGTGGCTGTTAATATTATGGAACGCGATGAAGATTATCTTGTGGAAATGGCGATACCTGGTATAAAAAAAGAAGATATTCATATTGAATTAGACGGTAACAAACTCTCTATAAGAGGTGAAGCTAAAGAAGCTAAGGAAATAAACGAAGAAAACTATACACACAGAGAGTTTTCTTATGGGGAGTTTAGACGCTCATTTACTCTGCCCAAAGATGTTGATGGTCAAAATATAGAGGCAGATTATAAGGATGGAGTTTTGAATATATCGGTTCCAAAACCAGAAGCAAAAAAGAAAATAGTAAAGAAAATTGAAGTTAAAAGTAGTAAGTAGAAGTAATAATAGTAGTTTTAAGTTAATTAATGAAAACAGAGGTCTATTGAAATTGATCTCTGTTTTTTTTATCGTAATAAGCTAAATAACTTAATCGGTAAAAATCAAACAAACGGAGAGAAGGGGAGTGACTGAATAAATTATTTTTCATCCGAGCTTCTCCTTTTCTATATAAAAAGCTGAGTAAGCCTACAAGTCCGAAGCGTTTTACTTTTTTAAAAACCTTGAAGATTTTTATCTGTTCAACAACTTCTGGTTTTTGAAATTGAGGATTGGTTACGTATTTTTCAACTGCAACGAGACTCTTTTTTAAGAATTCCTGATTGGATTCAAGCGAGTTGTGAATCAATTGGTTATCTATGTGTAAAATCGGAATTGCATTCGCTTTAAAAGTTAAGCCCAACAATGTGTCTTCGTGTCCGTAATAACCTGAATTAGGAGCGATACTTTGTTCGTCGAATGAATGTTGGTCAAATACGGACTTTTTTATAAGAATGTTGAAGCTACTCAGTGATTTATAAGGAATTTTGTTGCGTATCTCTGCTGGTTGATATTCACGATTGGTACCATAATACCAGCGCAAAACATTGTTTTTTGGAACCTGAGCACTGTATTTTACGCCTCCGATAAGAACATCAGCTTTGGGAAGGACATTTATGTAGTTCTTGATATAATTGTTGTTATCCACCAAAGCATCGGCATCAATAAATAGCAGGTTTTCAAATTGGGCTTTTTGACCCAAGACATTCCTGATTTTAGCCCTTCCATAATGAAGCTCAGATTCAATGTACTGACAATGGTCTAGTTTATTGATCGCACGATTCTCTTCCTTAAATAATTTTGAAGTATCGTCAAGAACCAATATTTCAAAAGGGATTTTTTCCGATGTACATTGACTGTGCAACGCTTCAATAAGCGCTACACAGTTAAAATTATATACGGGAATGAGTATTGAAAGCATTGTTTTAGTTCAAAGAAAGAAAACTATTTGTTTCCTTTTTCGAAATCCGCTAAAAACTGAGCCAAACCACTGTCTGTTAAAGGGTGGTGAGCGAGTTGCATGATGGCTTTTAAGGGCCCTGTCATTACATCGGCACCAATTTCCGCACAATCAATAATATGCATCGGGTGACGCACAGAAGCCGCCAAAATTTGAGTTTCAAAATTGTAATTCGTAAAAATTCTTTTGATTTGTGCGATTAAACCAATCCCATCTGCAGAAATATCATCTAACCTTCCCACGAATGGAGAAACATATGTTGCTCCAGCTTTTGCTGCCAATAAAGCCTGTCCTGCAGAGAAAATTAATGTGCAATTGGTACGGATCTTATTTTCTGAAAAATATTTAATCGCTTTGATTCCTTCTGGTGTCATCGGTACTTTTACCACAATGTTATGGTGTAGGTCTGATAGTCGCTCACCTTCTTGAATCATCCCTTTGTAATCTGTAGCGATTACTTCAGCACTAACTGGTCCATTTACGATATGACAAATGTCACGGTAGTGTTTGAGGATGGCCTCCTTTCCCGTAATGTTTTCTTTAGCCATTAATGAAGGGTTAGTGGTTACACCATCAAGAATCCCTAAATCATTTGCTTCTTTTATTTCAGCTAAGTTTGCTGTGTCTATAAAAAATTTCATATTCTCTATTTTTTACTAAAATACTTAGTTTTCTTCAATTAATGTAGATTTATAATGGAGAATTAATAGCCTTGTTTTTCATTAAAACATCAAGGAAGCTGTTGGTCTTACATGGTTTTCTTTCATACTTAAATGTTATTTGATAAAAAGTGGTGTTGATGGCGTTTATTTTTCCCTAACTTTGAATCAGTAAAATTGATGCTTCAATAAACAAATATGAACCAATGTTGAAGAGCGTTGTACAGAGATAAAAACAAGATTAATGATGAATAAATTACTCCTCCTTTTTATGCTTTTTTCTTCTGTTGTTTTGTGTCAGGAAGTTCCTGCGGTGAACAATGCAAAGAATACCTTGGAGGCTCCAGAGAAAAAAGAAATGAAAGTGCAATCTGATGACGCCACCATAGATGTTGAGTCTGCTCAATTGCAACTGTTTTCGAAGAGTGTTCAAGAACTTCAATCTGAATTAAACGCCATATCTCACTCATACACACGAAAGTCTCCAACTGCTCTTGAATTTCAAAAGATGCAAAAACAACTGGATGAATTGAAAAGGATTAATGCCCAGAGTTTTGAATATAACTTGCTGAATTATCAAGTAGGGAATTATGATTTTTCACGCCTTAAAAGTTTGAAGGACGCTGAAAAACTACAAGCCAATAATGCTGCTCTGCTTCAAGAGTTTAGTGCTTATGCTTACATCGTTAATGATGAAGATCTGCTGAATAATTACTTGAGTAAGTTAGAGCGTCAGCAGGTGTATTCGAAGGATTTACAAAAATATGCTGAAAATACGCTTCAATCATTGCCTAAGAATACGGTGTTGATTACACACGGGGATCATGACACTTATCCACTATTGATTCAGCAAAAAATTAAAAAGAACAGAAAAGATGTGGAAATTATCAGTTTGGATCATCTACAAAGTGAAGTATACAGAAAACGATTGAAAAAATCAGGATTGCAACTTCCAAAGGGAGGATTTATTGATACCGATTATTTTAAAGAATTTATGCGATTGAATGCAGCTAAGAATATTGTTGTGGCGGGATCTGTACCTCGTGCATATTTAATTAAAGCAGGAGCAGATATGAAGACTGTCGGATTGGGTGTGTCTTTTCAAGATGTGCAGATTTATGACGATGTTTGGAATCAAAATCGGTATGAGAAATCTATGAAATTGTCAATTGAGCAACATGTAAAATCGGTTAAAAACTTGCAGTTGTTGGGCAATTACTTGCCCTTCTTGTTTTCTGTTCGCAATAGCTATATTGTTGAAGGTAATTCAAATAAAATAGAAGAGGTGGAGGGTTTGATTTTACAAATCGCAAAATTGTCAAACAAGTATCAACAGGTAAGTGCACTCTTGAATAAGTAGCATGAAGATATTTGGTGTGAAATATAAAAAGCAAAGCGATGAACAGCTGGTCAAATTGATGAGTAAAGGAGATGAACGTGCTTTTGACGAGATTTATCAGCGTTATGGTTCTAAATTAGCAGCTTATTTCACCAGGAAGTTGAAGCATGATAAAGAAAAAGGTGAAGATTTTATGCATGACTTATTTGCAAAGTTAATCGATAGACCTGAGTTATTTGATCCCAATAGAAGTTTTAAAACTTGGGTTTATTCTGTGGCCAACAATATGTGTATTAATGAGTATAAAAAAATGGCAGTGCGCTCCAATACTACAAACGGCATTTCGATGGATATACAAATTTCATCAAAAAGTCAACCGATAGAAGAACAGTTGAATGAAAAAAACTTTTCATCTGACTTAGAAAAAGCGATGTCTAAACTGGAAGAGAAACACAGAGAGGTTTTTATTATGCGTCACATTGATGGTTTGTCGGTGAAAGAGGTGGCTGAAATTATGGAAATCAAACCTGGGACAGTTAAATCGCGGTTGTTTTATGCAACAAAAAAAATCGCAAGTGTTTTGCAGATGTATAATCCAGTAAATGAAGAATAAGATGGAAGATTTAATCAAAAATATAATCCTTAAGAAAAGCTACTTTGAACTTACTTCAAGTGAGCAGAAAAGTATTCAAGAATGGGCTTCAAACGAAGAGGAATTCGATGCTTTAAAAGCGGTGTTGATGGCAACGCAATCTATGGCTGATCAATCTAAAGTTGAACCTTCTTCATCAGTTAAACAACGATTGGATGATCGATTTGCTGCAAAACATGCTGGTCAAAACGTTACATTGTGGAGTAAGTTTTTACTTTTTTTCTTTCCAAAAAACACACATTTTTTCAAAAAGCCTGCCTTTCAATTGGCAATGGTAGCACTGATTGTCATACTTTTAATTCCCTTCTTGTGGCAAGAAAGAACTGCGCAATATGCCATGAATGAAGGGCAAAGAAAACTAGAGGTGGAGAAAGTTCAAAAAGAACGTATTGAAGAGCGTGATTCTAATAAGGAAGCTGGTCAGTCTCCAGATGAAGCAGACCATAAGGTTGTCGATGAAATTAAAGATATTGTGTCAGAACAAATAGAAGACCCTTTAGTTGAAGACTCGGATCTAGAAGAAGAGAAATTACTGATGGATGAAGTTGTGACCTATGATGAACAAGCTGATTTCGCCCTCGAAGAAGTTGAAGTTTCTTCACCTGTATATGAGGAAATGGAAGAACTTGTCGAAAGATCAGCACCTCAAAGTGCAATGTCAAGGGAAAAAACTTCAGATTTCTCTTTGAGTAAGTCAACATCTAAATCAAAAGTAGAAACATCTGAAACGATAAGTTTGTTAACGGCTTTATATTGATTTTTTTATCTAAAGTTCCAAAGGCACGGTTTGTTCTGACAATGTTGAGTTGACTTTTGTCAATGCTTCTATGTTTTAGAATAATGAAAACTTCAAATCAGGAGCAAGGTTTATTGAAAGTCCATGCTTCAGTTCCATTTCAAAGCTGATAATTCTTGTTGAGAAATAGTGTTTGACTTAGAGGGTTGGGTAGCAAGGCTCGATTTGTTCTGACAATGTTGAGTTGACTTTTGTCATTGATTCATGTTTTAGAATAATGAAAACTTCAAATCAGGTGTAAGGTCTATTGAAAGCTCATGCTTCAGTTCCATTTCAAACCAGATTGTTCTTGATGAGAAATAGTGTTTGACTTAGAGGGTTGGGTAGCAAGGCTCGATTTGTTCTGACAGTGTTGAGTTGACTTTTTTCAATGCTTCTATGTTTTAGAATAATGAAAACTCCAAATCAGGTGTAAGGTCTATTGAAAGCTCATGCTTCAGTTCCATTTCAAACCAGATTGTTCTTGATGAGAAATAGTGTTTGACTTAGAGGGTTGGGTAGCAAGGGACGATTTGTTCTGACAGTGTTGAGTTGACTTTTTTCAATGCTTCTATGTTTTAGAATAATGAAAACTTCAAAGCAGGTGTAAGGTCTATTGAAAGTCCATGCTTCAGTTCCATTTCAAACCAGATTGTTCTTGATGAGAAATAGTGTTTGAATTAGAGGGTTGGGTAGCAAGGCACGATTTGTTCTGACAGTGTTGAGTTGACTTTTTTCAATGATTCATTTTCTTTAATAATGAAAACTTCAAATCAGGTGCAAGGTTTATTGAAAATCCATGCTTCAGTTCCATTTCAAACCAGATTGTTCTTGTTGAGAAATAGTGTTTGAATTAGAGGGTTGGGTAGCAAGGCACGGTTTGTTCTGAAAATGTTGAGTTGACTTTTGTCAATGATTCATTTTCAGAACTAATCGTAACGCCGATAACCAGCCCTCTAACAAACACTATCAGTTGTCGTTGAAATCAATTGGCGCCCTTGAAAGAATATCATACTTTTTCCCCTCTCGTTTCATAAATCTCTGCCAAATATCTGTTACAGAAGTATCCATAATTTCCATTGGGTTGAGCACCGGAGCAACAATCCAGTTATTTCTTGCAATCTCTTCCTCCAGTTGGTTTGGATCCCATCCAGAATAACCTAAAAAGAAACGCACTTGAGAATTGTCTACCGTTCCATCACTAAGCTGTTCGGTTAAAAGGTCGTAATCTCCACCGATATAGATGCCATCATCGACTTCTATAGACCCAGGAAGTCTGTCGCCTAATGTGTGAATAAAGAAAATACTTTCTGTTTGCACTGGTCCACCAATACTGATGTTTGCAGAAATATTCGGAAAGTTTTTTGCCACCTCAGCTAAATTGAGGTCGAGGTAGTTGGTGAGTACAAATCCAAATGTACCTTCACTGTTGTGGTCGCACAAATAAACCACAGAACGCCCAAAATATTCATCCTTTGAGAAGGGGTCTGCGATTAAAACTCTTCCTTTTCGCGGTTTTCTTTTATTTTCAAATGATAGATCAATTGCCATTTTTGAATGCTTTATTTTACGAACGAAATCAATTCAAATGATAACTTTGTCTTTGTAAAACGGAAATATAAGTTAAAATTATACATATTCTTAAATGATTTCACTTGTTTTATGTCGTGATTTTGTTTAAATGTTGATTTATAATTAAATAAGAACTTTTGTTATGTATTGTTCAGGGTGTGGTAATCAATTAGAAGGACATGAAAATTTTTGTTCAAACTGTGGACATAAAGTTCATGTTAGTGATGGTGTTCAAAAGATGACATCTGCAACTGAAACACTTAGTTTTTCTTCGAATTTTATTCTTGGTGGAAGTTTGTTGACTCCCGATCGACTATTGATTACAGATAAAGAAATTATCTATAGAAAACGTAACCGTTATCTGATTGGAGTAGATGAGAGCGTAATCCCTTTTAAAAGGATTTCTTCCGTTGAATTAGACCGGAGATTAATCAGTACCAACATTGTTATTTATACAAATGGAAATGAGAAAATCGTTTTAGAAAGTTTTTCTATTGGGAATGCTAAGAAAATTCGAGAAGCAATTGCTGAACGCATCAATCACCTATAAAAACTCAGGTGGTTTTCTTAATTCAAGTTTAGCGCTTTGGAAAAGAGCAGATGTTGCGTTGAAACGAACCAAGAAACTTTGTTGTCCACCCACTGGTGTCCAAAAGAATGAAAGTTGCCAACAGTGCATGTCTCGGGTGAGTGATAATCTTGTTTGTGTTAATTCCATTGCTTTTAAATCGTAACTCGAATTTAAACCGAGTTTCCATCGTTCTGTAAAACTTACGTCTCCAGACAACACAAGGTTTTGATTTTGTCTGTAGCGTTGGTCTGGGTCACTGTTGTTTAGATTCACGAAAAAGGTATGCGTAAGGTTAATTTTCCATGGAATGGCAAAATCAATAACTTCATGTGGATTTAATGCGTAATACTGAAAGTCAGCCCCCCAATGGTCTCCCATTAACTCCTGTGTTTTGTTGATTCTGTCTCTCGATTCTTTTGCAGTAAATGTATAGGTCGTTGAGATGTTTGCGCTCGATATTCTTCCTAGACCTTGTCCGTTTTTGTGGGCATATTGATCGTAGGCAATTCCGTTATTGTCCCATGCGTAAGGAGAAATGCTTGCACGTGAAACGATACTTAAGCCTTTTACTGGCGCAATTCGTAACTGTAAAGCAATGTCTGAAAATTGCATTGAATCTTTGAAAATATCGTAGTTTCCAGAAATGGAAAATGCATCAATAATTCGGGTCTTTGTAAATTCGTCTGCAATGGTGTCATTTCTATTGCGGTGTTTTAACTCAAAGGTGTTATTCAAAGAGTAGCTGATTAAGCCAATGTCTCTTCCAGCATTTTCTCGATATAAACTGTTTTCGAATGGAGAATAATAAACTTCTTCATTGTTTGGACCGAGTATTTCTGTCTTGTAAGAACTGGTGTTGGGCTGAAAGCGCATAGATATTCTTGGAGTCATGACGTGGCGCATTTTCATTCCACTATTTCCAACAAAGCTGTAGTAAGCGTATAGATTGGTAGAAAGCTCTGTTTGAAAGGCAGCATTATGAGACATTCCAAATTCTTGTAAGGTATCGTTGACAATGGTTCCTAAATCAGTGTCATATCGCTTGTCGACAGACTGGAAGTTCATACGGAGATTGTAATTTGCTGTGGTGTTGAGGGTCACGATTTTCTTGAATAATTGCAATGGATAGCTCATGGCGAGTCTGTGCTGTATTCCATTTTGCATCTTGTCTTGAATTAAATCATAGCGTTTGTTGGACAATAAGGTATCAGCAAAGATGGCTTTGTTTCTTGCTTCCATATTGTAGGTGACTCCTATTTTTTCATAGAATTTTTCTCCTCCTATTTTTTCTTTTCTTAGACCTTTAAAAGGAAAGAATCGATTCACGTTAACATTTAGTGTGGGAAGGTCAGCATCTAGGTTTTTCGAAGCTGAGTTTTGCTTTAATGCAGCTTTTAATCCAATAGTTACTGGTTTTCCAGGGAAAGAACGAATGAGGTTGATGTCTGAATTAAAGTTGTTTTGATAGTGACTTTCACTCAAGGGGTCAAGATTCGTTTTACCGCTATTGTCAGATTGAAAGTTTACGCTGGAATTGAATCGCCAAAAAGGATTGGCTTTCACTTCTTGTTGATGTCTCCACTGTACGACAATTTTTTGATTTCGAATAGAGTCAGCAGGGAAAGGTTGGCGAAAAGAGCTGTATCCTAAATTCAAAACGCCTTTGTATTTGTACCTTTTCAAATAATCTGTTTGATTCTTTATTTCAAAGGTTCCACGCGAATATAAACTACCATAAAAAGTGGTTTGAATTTGATCAGATTTTTTAATGGGGAAATAATACCCTAGCTCTTGAAGTCCAAATCCGTATTGAGAAACAGGTACAAACATCGGCGCGATAAAACCACTTTTGGCTTCTTGGTCTTTTGTGGGGATGACACTAAAAGGTAAGCCAAGTGGTGTAGGGATTCCTTTTACCCATAAATTCATTGGTCCTGTGGCAATTCTTTCGTTGGGCACCATAACTGCTTTGGAAAGTTGAAAGTGGAAATGAGGGTCGTCTAATTCGCAGGTAGTAAATTTCCCTTCGGTGAAATGGACTTGTTCGTTTTCATGTCTTTTTGCGACGCCCATTTGCAGGTACATTTCTTCTTGTTGGGTTTTTAATTCCTCAATGTAACCTTTCTCTGTTTCAAAGTTATACCTGATGGTTGCAGCGGTGAATGATTCAGACCCATCTTCGAATTTTGGAATTCCAACACGATTTCCTTCTTCGTCAAGGGTGTAAATACAATAAACCTCTTTTTTTTCGGTGTCTAACTCAATTAAATCAGCAGTCATTTTAATGCCTTCGTATTCAACAATTGCTGAACCGTACATTGAGATTTTGTTGCTGGATAAATTGGCTACAATTGAGTCTGTACAAGAAAAGCTAACCCTTGAGTCCATAGAGTCATCGGTTCTGTAGATACGTTCTTTTTTCTTTACTTCAAGAGAATCTTGAGCATAAAAACTTGGTGTCAACAGAATTATTAACAATCCAACGACGAAAAAATGCGTTATGGAATATTTTTTGCTCAATAGGAACTTGTAAATTTGTTATATATAGTAAACCTTAACGGGTGCAAATCTAAAAAATTACATTGTTGTGTGGTCAAATATATTTAAAACAATAGTATTATTTACTCTAATTGGATGTGTTCATCCCACTTTTGGGCAAGAAAATCTTGATGAGGTATTGTCGAGCGGAATAAAAACTGTTGTGATCGATCCTGGTCATGGTGGAAAAGATCCTGGTTGTCATGGGGGAATTACCAACGAAAAAACAGTGGTTTTGGCCATTGGTTTGAAGCTCGGGGAGTACATTAAAAGTAAGTACCCGGAAATTGAAGTTATTTTTACTCGTGATAGTGATGAGTTTATAGAGTTGGATAGGCGTGCTAAAATCGCCAATGATAATCATGCAGATGTTTTTATTTCAATTCATGCGAATGCAGCAAGTGCTGCTGCTTATGGAACAGAAACTTATGTTTTAGGATTGCACAGAACAGAAAGTCAACAAGAAGTTGCTGAGCGAGAAAACAGCACCATTTTATTTGAAGAGAACAGCGCTGAAAAGTACAAAGATTTCGAATTGTCACCAGATGCAATTATCGCTCGTCAATTACAGTTGAACGTTTTTTTGAATCAGAGTATCAGTTTGGCCTCTAAAATTCAGGCCCAATTTAAAGCCATTAACCGAAGAGATAGAGGAGTGAAGCAAGCCGGATTCTTGGTGCTCTATAAAACCACAATGCCAAGTGTTTTAATCGAAACTGGTTTCTTGACTAATCCAGGAGAAGAAAAATTCTTGAACGACCCAGTGAATCAAATTAAAATGGCCAATACAATTTTTAAAGCATTCCAAGAGTATGTTGCAGAGATTGATGGCGTGAACACACTTGTGGAAAATGGAAAAGGTTACGAAGCTTCAATAGAAGAAATTAAAGCGCAAGAAGGGGAAGAGAATGTTATTCTAAAAGA
Source organism: Brumimicrobium sp. (assembly GCF_048268645.1). Taxonomy (NCBI): domain Bacteria; kingdom Pseudomonadati; phylum Bacteroidota; class Flavobacteriia; order Flavobacteriales; family Crocinitomicaceae; genus Brumimicrobium; species Brumimicrobium sp. Next base: position 25,406 of record NZ_JBLWVE010000019.1, read on the forward strand.
AGAAGAAAACAAGGTTTATTTTAAGATACAAATAGAGACTTCTCGTGAAAAATTGTCGCTCAACGATAAACGTTTTAAAAATGTGAGTGTTAGTGAATATCAGCAAGATGGGCTCTTTAAATATACCGCAGGACTTTTCGAGAATGACTTTGAAACAGCCGATAAGTATAAGAAAGAAATGAGGGCGCTAGGATTCGAACATGCGTTTGTAGTTGGCTTTATGAATGGAAAAAGAATTCCAATCGCCGAAGCAATAAAATTAGCCAAGAAGTAGAATTTATTGTAGAATCCTATTAGTTTTACTATTTAACTGTTATTTTAGCACAAAATAAGACGCATTGAAAGTATCAAAAGAATTTAAAACAGGTTTAGCGGTAATCTTATCTACGGCACTACTTATTTTCGGGGTGAATTACCTTAAAGGAAATAGTTTTTTTGGTGGAGATGAGATCTATTACGCTTATTTTCCAACTTCAGGAACACTTACTCCATCATCGTCAGTGACATTAAATGGTGTGGAAGTTGGAAAGGTGCTAAATGTTGATTTAGTGAATCCTAACAGTTATACAGATCCCAATAAACGTGTACTTGTCAAGTTTAGTGTTTTTACAGAAGGACTGTCATTGGCAAAAGGGTCAGGAATTAAAATTGTACCTGGTGTTTTGAATACAGGTGTTCAATTACAACAAAATTTTGTTGCAGAACAAGGTTATCATTCTGTTGGAGATACTTTGAATGGTACTGTTAGTCAAGAGATAACAGAACAAATTGAAACACAACTTCTTCCTGTGAAAAGAAAATTGGAAGATTTGATGACTTCAATTGATAATATTGTGAATTCAATTACTGTGTTTTGGGATACTTCAGCAGCGCATACTTTAGATCAAGGATTAAATGAAGTGAAAATCGCAATTTCACGCTTTGGTCGTGTGGCTTATAATCTCGATAATATGATTCTTGACGAAAAAGCTAAACTCGGACGTATCTTTGATAACGTTGAAAATATTACTTACAACTTTAAAGAAACAAATTTAGAAATTCAAAAAGCAGTGGGGAATGTTGTAGATATTACAGATTCTTTAATGACTGTTGACTTTAAAAGTGCAATTTCAGAAGCTACAACAACTTTGCAAAAGTTAAATGGTTTGCTAGAAGATGCCTCCGAAGGGAACGGAACATTAGGTAAGTTGCTAAAAGACGAACAGTTGTATGATGAATTAAACACAACCAATCAAAGACTTCAAAACCTTGTTGATGACATAAAAGTTCATCCAGAAAGGTACATTCACTTCTCTGTCTTCGGAACCAAATCTAAAGGTGTTCCAATTACCAAAGACGAAGAACGTAAGTTGAAAAAAATGTTAGATACAATTCCTTAAACACAAACTATATTTATATGATTTCAATTATAATTTTCGCTGTTTTATTGCTCGTGGGGTTTGGTTACTTCGCTATGAATGTCGGAAAGATCCGAAGCAATATCTTGATGGGTCGTGATGTCGATCGATCAGACAATAAAGGAGAAAGATTAAAAGTGATGACCCTAATCGCTTTAGGACAAAAGAAAATGTTTAAACGTCCAGTTCCCGCAATTCTCCACTTTTGTTTGTATGCTGCTTTTGTCATTACACAAATTGAACTAATTGAAATAATTGCTGATGGATTGTCAGGTGAACATAGATTGTTTAGACCTGCTTTAGGTGGTTTCTATACCTTCATGATTTCATTTATTGAAGTGCTTTCTGTTTTGGCTTTTATTGCAACTTTCATTTTCTTGGCGCGTCGTAACTTGATTAAGGTACCTCGCCTAAACATGAAAGAAATGAAAGGTTGGCCTAAGTTAGATGGTAACTTGATTCTTGTGATGGAACTTATTTTAATCACTTTTATCTTTATGATGAATGGAGCTGATGAAGTGCTTTATGCGAAAGGAGCTTCTCATGCTGAAAACCTCGGTGATGGATCGCTTGGCTTTGCCATTACACAATATGTTGGGCCTGCCTTATTTGGTGGAATGAGTGAATCAACTTTGATGATGATTGAGCGTATTGGTTGGTGGGGACACATTGTTATGGTATTCTCATTCTTGAACTACCTACCGTTCTCTAAACACTTCCACATTATTTTAGCATTCCCAAATACATTCTACTCTAATCTTAAACCAAAAGGTCAGTTAACGAACATGGAGTCTGTAATGAAAGAGGTGAAGATGATGATGGACCCCGATGCGGATCCTTATGCAGCACCTGCAGAACCCGAAGGAGAGATACAGCGTTTTGGAGCAAAGGATGTCGAGGATTTAACATGGAAAAACCTTTTAGATGCATATACTTGTACCGAATGTGGTAGGTGTACTGATAATTGTCCAGCAAATCAAACAGGGAAATTACTTTCTCCACGTAAAATTATGATGGACACGCGTGACCGATTGGATGAAAAAGGTGAAGCAATTCGAAAACATGGAAAAGGTCATGACGATGGAAAGAGTTTATTGAATGATTATATCACGGAAGAAGAGTTATGGGCATGTACATCTTGTAATGCATGTGTTGAAGCTTGCCCTGTAAATATTGACCCGCTTTCAATTATTATGGATATGCGCCGTTATCTTGTAATGGAAGAGTCAAAAGTACCGACTGAATTAGCGGGTATGATTTCTAATATTGAAAACAACGGAGCACCATGGCAATTTAGTCCTGAAGACAGAATTAACTGGAGGGACGAAGCGTAAACGAATAAATTTATTACAAATAAGATATTTATGAGCAATTTGATGAAAGTGCCAACAATGGCTGAAATGACAGCGAACGGAGAAGTTCCTGAAATTCTATTTTGGGTTGGATGTTCTGGTAGCTTTGATGATAGAGCAAAAAAAATAACCAAAGCAATTGTTAAGATCCTTAATAAATGTGAGGTGAAGTTCGCTGTTTTAGGAGCGGAAGAATCATGTACTGGTGACCCAGCAAAACGTGCTGGAAATGAGTTCTTGTTTCAAATGCAAGCCATGCAGAATATCGCTGTGTTGAATGGTTATGAAATCAAGAAAATCGTTACTGGATGTCCGCACTGCTTCAACACTATGAAGAATGAATATCCTGAATTAGGGGGAAACTATGATGTAGTTCACCACACACAGTTGATTCAGTCTTTGATTGCTGATGGAAGACTTCAAGTGAAAGACGGTGATACTTTTAAAGGAAAGCGAATTACTTTCCATGACCCTTGTTATTTAGGTCGTGCAAACAATGTTTACGAAGCTCCAAGAGAAATGCTCCAAAAATTGGATGCAGAGCTAGTGGAAATGAAAAACTGTAAAGCAAAAGGAACATGTTGTGGTGCTGGAGGTGCTCAAATGTTTAAAGAAGCTGAAAAAGGAGATAAGGAAGTAAATGTTAAGCGAACTGAAGAAGCAATGGAGGTTAAACCTAATATTATTGCTACAGGTTGTCCTTTCTGTAATACAATGATGACAGACGGGGTGAAAAATAAAGAACAAGAAGGCAATATTGAAGTGATTGATGTCGCAGAATTAATTGCAACTGCCGCTGATTTATAATATTGATAAAATGGAAACATCTTATAAAGATTTATTTGCAGCTTTTCCCGACCAATCTAAAATTTGGTTGTACCAAAGTGATCGCGCTTTGAACTCTGTGGAAATGAACGAAATTGAACAAAGCATAGTGAGTTTCGTAGAAGGATGGGCAGCGCATGGCAATAAGTTGTGGGCATCTGCAAAAGTATTGAATCCTTATTTTACAGTAATTGCTGTGAATGATGCATTGGTACCGCCTTCAGGGTGTTCAGTTGATGCTTCAGTGCATAGAATGAAAGATCTAGGTGAAGAAATGGGAATCAATTTTTTCGACCGCATGAAAATTACAATCCAAAAGGATGGAGAATTAAAACAAATTCATTTTTCTGAATTAGAGAATCACTGTGAAGCATTGATTTTTGACCCTTTAATTTCTACTTTAGGAGATCTTCGTTCTGCATGGCCAAGACCAATTGAGCAAAGTAGCTTTGCACATATGGTGGGATAAGAAAAGTATTTAAATAAAAAAAAGCAGATCATACGATCTGCTTTTTTGCTTTAAGATATGTGCTGACGATATACAATCGTGTTCGTTGCAAAACCATCGTCCCTCCAAATCGCCAAAAAAAAAGACCATTCTTTTCAGAATAGTCTTTCTCTTAAAGATTTAATATGATATCATGGTTTCTGAATTAAAGAGTTCAATAGCAAGGCGTGTGTATTTTAATAATCCAAGGAGTTGACATTTTTCCATGACAGCTTTTGAAGATTTGCACAACGCAGGTAGTGGACTCTATAATTATCAACTATATATTTTCAATAACCATTGCAGAGGCACCACCACCACCGTTACAAATTCCAGCAGCACCATATTTACCACCGTTTTGTTTCAATACGTTAATCAAGGTTACGATAATTCTAGACCCAGAATTTCCAAGCGGGTGTCCAAGTGCTACAGCACCACCATTAACATCCACTTTTTCAGGGTCAATTCCTAAGATTTTAGTGTTTGCTAATCCAACCACAGAGAATGCTTCATTCAATTCCCAGAAATCAACATCGTCTTTAGAAATCCCTGCTTTATCTAAAGCAATTGGAAGTGCTTTAGCAGGTGCAGTTGTAAACCATTTTGGCTCTTGAGAAGCGTCTGCATACCCAACAATCTTAGCGATTGGTTTCAAACCATGCTTTTCAACTGCTTCCTTAGAAGCTAGAATCAATGCTGAAGCACCATCATTTAATGTTGAAGCGTTTGCTGCTGTAACTGTCCCGTCTTTGCTGAATGCAGGACGTAAAGTAGGAATACGATCCAATTTTACGTTAGTGTATTCTTCATCTTTACTTACGATTACAGGCTCACCTCTTCTTTGTGGAACTTCCACAGGAACGATTTCTTCATCAAATTTCCCTGCCTCCCATGCTTTGGCAGCTTTTTCGTAGGAGTTGATCGCAAACTGATCTTGTTCTTCACGAGAGAATTTATATTCAGTCGCACATGCGTCTGCACATGTTCCCATATGTACTTGATCATAAACGTCGGTTAAACCATCTTTTACCATACCGTCAATCATCTTGATGTCACCAAGCTTTTGACCTGTACGAGCTCCTACATAATGAGGAACACTACTCATGTTCTCCATTCCACCCGCAACAACAATGTGGTTGTCACCTGCTAAAATGGTTTGTGCCGCTAAAGACAAAGATTTCATTCCAGAAGCACATACTTTGTTGATTGTTGTAGCTGGAACTTGGTCTGAAATTCCTGCAAACATCGCGGCTTGACGTGCTGGTGCTTGACCTAAGTTGGCTTGAAGAACGTTACCCATGAATACTTCATCGATATCTTCATTTTTAATATTTGCCTTAGCAACTGCACCTTTAATTGCCGTTGCACCTAATTTTGGAGCTGAAACAGTAGATAATCCACCGAGAAAACTTCCCATTGGAGTACGTACAGCCGAAATAATATAAACTTCTTTCATGATTCTGTAAATTTTCTTTTTGATTGCCACGAAAGTACGAATTTCTTCACTTTTTACCACTATTTTATTCGAATAAGTAGCATAGGATTGTGATTATTAGGTTTTAAAATAAAAAAACATGAAATTTGCACCGATTTTAAAAATAAAACAAAATATAACAACTTAAAGTAGAGCAGTATGAACTTAAAAAAAATTACATTTCTAAGTCTGTTAAACATCTTTATGATTTCTTCTATACAGGCGCAAGAAGAAACAAAATCATCACCGAAAGAACCATCAAATTGGAAATTAGAAAGTATTTTCTCATTGAATGTTACACAATCCTCTTTTACCAATTGGGCATCAGGTGGACGAAATAATATTTCTGGTTTAGGGTTCATTAATGCAAGTGCTGATTACAGTGAAGGAAGATATAAATGGTCCAACCAATTAACCACTGGACTTGGAGGTGTGAAGTATTTCGATGAAGACCTTGAAAAAACAGACGATGTAATTGATTTACAATCTACTTTCTCTTACGGAATGAAAGATCCATGGTTTTTATCTATCCTTGGTGGATTCAGAACGCAATATTTAGATGGATACTCTAACGCAGGAGACTCTGTACGTTCTTCAACTTTTATGGCTCCTGGATATGTGAATATCTCTTTAGGGGTTGAATATATCCCAAATGATAACTTGAAGGTAATGCTTTCACCTTTATCAGGTAAATTAACTTTTGTGAATGACCAAGTTTTGGCCAATGCGGGTGCCTTTGGCGTAGAACCTGCAGAGTACTCAAGTATGGGAGAGTTGATTACGAAAGGTAAAACTTTTCGTGCTGAACTAGGTTCTTATTTGCGTGTAGTTTATAAAAAAGAATTGATGACGAACATCAACATGAGATCAAGAATCGAATTCTTTTCTAACTACATGGAGAATCCCCAAAATATTGATGTTAACGGAGAATTAATCCTTGACTTTAAAATTAATAAATGGTTTTCTGCTAATCTTCAGTTGAATGTGATCTATGATGATGATATTAATATTGAAGATAGAGATGGAAATATCGGACCACGTACACAATTCAAACAAGTTATTGGGTTAGGTATCGCTTATCGTCTAGCTAATTTCGAGGAGAAAAAGAAATAAACCTAATTACATTTTTATCTGAACGTCACGGTGTATTATCGTGACGTTTTGTTTTTTAGCAATTGAGCATTTGAATCAGATTGACTTATTATTCATTAAACTTATGAAGTTTTAAGCAATCATTTACAGGAATTACCGAAATCAAATAACAGTTCATTATCTTCGTCTTCATGAATGAAGTAATTCTATCTCCAAAAAATAAAGTCGCAGGACAAGTTCTATTGCCTTCTTCCAAAAGTTATGCCCAGCGTGCTATCGCTTTGGCTGGATTAAGTCAAACAGAAGTTACCATTCGAAGATTGGTAGAAAGTGATGACTGTATTGCGGCTCAAAATATTATCCGAGAATTAGGCGCTCAATTTGTCAGAAAGGGTGATGATTTGTTGCTGAATAAAGGGATTGACCTAAATACTGCTCAATACTTATCTATTCATTGTGGAGAGTCTGGATTGAGCACTAGACTTTTTAGCGCTTTTTCATTGTTGTATATCCAACCGTTTACAATTCATGGTGAGGGCTCTATAACAGAACGTACGATGGAGATGGTTATTGAAGGGTTAACTGAGTTTGGAAAAAAAGTTGAAAGCAATGAAAATAAATTACCCTTAATCATTTCTGGTAAAAGCCATCAATGTGAAGTCACTATCGATGGAAGTATAAGCTCTCAATTTCTAACCGGTTTGCTTATAGTAGCTCCATTTCTTAAATCAGATACGGTGATTCACGTGAAGTATTTAAAAAGTAAACCTTATATCGCAATGACTTTAGATTTACTGGCGTATTTTGGGTTGGAATGGAGCAATGAAAATTATGAAAAGTTCATTGTGAAAGGAAATCAAAAGGTCAAAAATAACATTGATTATACTGTTGAAGGAGATTGGAGTGCGGCCTCATTTTATGTTGTTGCAGGAGCAATTGGAGGTAAGTTGAGACTGAAAGGATTAGCAAAGGAAACAAGACAGGGAGATGTTGCAATTTTAAATGCAGTGCAACAGGCTGGCGCCAATATTAAATGGGATAACGGTGATTTAATCGTCGAAAAAGACACCTTAAATCCAATACAATTTGACGCTACGGAATGTCCAGATTTGTTTCCACCACTTGTGGTTTTGGCAGCTCATGCAAAAGGAGCTTCTGTTATTGAAGGTGTACAGCGACTAAAACACAAAGAAAGTGATCGTGCCTTAACTTTACAGAAAGAATGTGCTAAGGTGGGAATTCAAATTGAAATTCAAGAAGATAAAATGATTGTACATGGTCGTGGTAGGGTGGAAGTAGACAAAAAAGTAGTTTTTTCTTCACATAATGATCACCGCATTGCAATGGCGATGAGCTTGTTTTCAATTGGAGCGAAAGTCGAAATTAAAATTTCAGACGCAATGGCTGTGAATAAGTCATATCCTGATTTTTATAAAGACTTTTTAACATTATAATTACGTCAATCATTTATTTTATTTAGATATTATAAAGCATGAAGGAATTTAAGAAGCAAGTGATTAAAGCAATGGAAAAGGAGTTGGAGGAGCGTTTGAAAATGGCGACCCAAACCTACAACGTTGCTTTAGAGTCAAGAAATAACGATACAAAAAGCAGCGCTGGAGATAAATATGAAACCAGTCGTGCAATGATGCAACAAGAGATGGATAATGCTGAAATCAGTATTCACCAAGTGAAAGTCTTTCAAAATGAACTTCAAAGATTGCCCCTAGAGGAAAATGTAAATGCTGTAATGTCAGGAAGTTTGGTTGAAACAACTAATGGAGTGTACTTCTTGGGGTTAAGCTTGGGTAAAATTGAGGTGAATAACCAAATTGTTTATGCTATTTCTACAGCATCTCCTTTAGGAAAGCTACTGTTGAATAAAAAAGTAGGAGACGTGATTGACTTAAACAGTAATCAACAAACAATATTGAATGTTTCATAAAACAAAAAGGAGTTCCTCATCACATGAAGAACCCCTTTTAGTTTGCTAAAACTACTTATTTGGAGTATTCATACCTACGGACAAGCCATAATTATGTTTACCTTGTGTCAAATATCTTTAATTATTCCCTTTCTACAAGGGGTCTGACTGTTAAAAAAATGCGCGAATTCTCCCAAATGTTAAAATTTTCATTTTATTTTTTAACATTATCGGCATATTTTGTTTTTATTACCCCTTGAGGTGTTACAATGTAATGCAAAGGAACATCATGAGGATCAATATCTTCAAAATCATCATGTACATCAAACATGGTAAGTCCAATAAAAATAGTGCCCGGAGAACACTGCGCCAAAAAGCGATCGTAAAAACCTTTACCATAGCCCAATCGATTACCATGTTGATCAACCGCCAATAAAGGAACAATTACAATTTGTATGTCTTTCACATTAACATCTTCTCCTGAAACAGGTTCTGGAATGCCATAAGCATTGTCTTGGAATTGCGTATGCTCATCCAATAACTTGTGGCTCATGTTGTTTTTGTCGAAGTTGGAAACAGGGATACAAACCCTATTGTTGCGCTTTAATCGATTAACTAAAGGAATGGTGTCGACTTCTTTCAGTCTATGAATGGGTAAGAAACAATGAATTAATTTGTGATTAAACATCCAGGTCCTTAAGAAGTTATTGGTCACCTGTTGTGAATAATAAATACATTGTTCAGGCGTCAATTCTTTTCTTAGCTCCCTGTAATGATTGCGTATTTCTTCTCTTGTCATTATAGTCCTGGAATTAATCCTTTTGCTGAATTGGCCATTTCTTTTTCGTTGGCAGCATTGGCAGCATCAATTGCTCTGTTCAATGCAACAGTCAATAAATCTTCTAAATCCTCCTTTTCCATTTGGTTCAATTCTGTGTTGATCGAAAGTTTGGTCAGTTTTCGGTTACCATTCATTTCTACAACTACTAAATTTCCACCTGCTTCTCCGTTTACAATTACTGTATCAAGCTTTTGTTTTGACGCTTCAGCTTGTTGTTGCATTTGTTGCAACTTGGCCATCATATCTTTTCCAAACATAATTTCAAATTTTAACCACAAATTTAATGATTGTTAAGGAGAATAAACTCTTTTCGATGTGCATAAAGTCAGTTTTGTCTAAAAAAATCAAAAATAATTCATCAGAAAAGCCCAGTAAATTCAGGGGGTTACAAAAAACTTTAGATTTTTTATGAAAAAAAGTGTGGAATTTGGTAACCTTTTTGCCCTATAGAATAGAACAACAATTAAAACTATAAAACATGAACAAATCAATTAAAAAAATCACTGCTTTTATCGGACTAGGATTAATGTTAGCAAGTTGTGGAGGACATGCGACCTGTGCAGCTTATGGATACATTAAATACGATCAAGAAAAACAAGAAATCCAAAAAGAAATTAACTCAGTTTCTCACGTTGAGAATGAGACAATATAGTTACTGATGGTGATCTACGAGCATAGTAGCCATCACTTCCTGGTCGAAGGACCAATATAAACAACAACAAATAAGAGCCCAGACCGAAATGTCTGGGCTTTTTATTTATCTCAAATTGAGTTAGACTACTCCCGAAAGGCCTCGGGATTAGTTAATCTCGTTTTAGATTCTAACATCAAATGTTCAACTCATTTAATTATAGAATTTTTTCTCAATTGAACCTCTGGTACTTATAGTCCATAATGGTTCAGTGGTACTTTAATGTTGTGCGAAAAAAAAAGAGCTTGTTATCGATTTCAACTGTGAATTGAAAAATAACAAGCTCCTTAAAAGGTTTTTATTTGGGTTTATTTGAATACCCCCATTTCTATAAATTTATTCATTCTTTTTTCACATCTTTCTTCTGGATCGAGTTTAGATAAAAGTGTAATTTGACGTTTAACTTCGCGTTTTACTGTTGCAAACATCTCTTCAGGGTTTCTGTGGGCTCCGTTGATAGGCTCTTTTATTACTCCGTCAACTAACTTCAACCTTTTCATGTCTTCAGAAGTTAATTTCAATGCTTCAGCAGCTTTCTCTTTGTAATCCCATGAACGCCATAAAATAGAAGAACATGATTCTGGTGAAATTACAGAGTACCATGTATTTTCCAACATAATTACTTTGTCTCCAACTCCAATTCCTAAAGCTCCTCCTGAAGCTCCTTCACCAATAATGATACAAATGATAGGAACTTTAATGTTCATCATTTCGTATATGTTACGTGCAATTGCTTCCCCTTGTCCACGTTCTTCAGCCTCCAATCCTGGAAATGCCCCAGGTGTATCAATTAATGTAACAATAGGAATATCGAATTTCTCAGCCAACTTCATTAATCGAAGGGCTTTTCTATACCCCTCTGGATTCGCCATTCCGAAGTTACGGTACTGACGCATTTTGGTGTTTTTTCCTTTCTGTTGACCAATAAACATTACTGTTTTTCCGTCTACAGAACCAAATCCACCCACCATCGCTTTGTCATCGGATACATTCCTGTCACCATGAAGCTCCTGAAAATCCCCTTGTGTAATTCCATCAATATAAGCGAGTGTATATGGACGTTCTGGGTGACGAGATAATTGCACTCGTTGCCATGGAGTTAGATTAGAAAAAATCTCTTTTGTTCTTTCTTCTAGTTTTTCCTCTAAGGCCTTGATTTTATCGGTCATATCCAATTCTGCATCTTGCCCAATCTCCTGAGCTTTAGCTATTTGTTCCTCCAATGCTTTGATTGGTTCTTCGAAATCTAAATATGTTGACATTTTTTTAATATTCTTTTTGAGGTCCGAAAGTTACAAAAAATTGTTAGCTATTTCTACATTTGTAAGTATGATATCATTTCCAACTTGCAAAATTAACTTAGGACTAAACATTTTGGCCAAACGAAAAGACGGTTACCATGAGATAAACTCACTGATGTATCCGGTTCCTGTTAAGGACGTTTTAGAAATTGTTCCGGCTGAAAATTTTGAATTTACTAACTCTGGATTGAAAATTCCTGGCGAATTAAAAGATAATTTAATTTTTAAAGCCTACGAAATGTTAAGAAAGGAATATGATTTACCTCCTGTGAAAATCCATATTTATAAAAATATCCCCATGGGAGGAGGACTGGGTGGTGGTTCTTCAAATGGTGCATACACGCTTAAATCCTTAAATAACTTGTTTAACCTAAACCTGAGTGATGAGGACTTGAGAACTTATGCCGCAAAATTAGGTTCCGATTGCCCTTTCTTTATTGCTGAGCTTCCACAAATAGCTAAGGGAAGAGGTGAAATATTATCTCCAAGTGAACTCAATTTAAAAGGGATGTACTTATTATTGGTAAATGATGGAACGCATATTAGTACAGCTGATGCCTATGGCAGAATTCGCCCAACTACACCAATACAATTGTTAGAAACAGTTCTCGAAGCTCCAATAGAAACCTGGAGAGAGGATTTAGTCAATGATTTTGAAGCGCCAATTTTGAATGACTTTCCGCAATTAATGCAAGTTAAAAATACCCTTTATGATTTGGGAGCAACGTACGCAGCGATGACAGGGTCTGGATCAACTATTTTTGGTCTGTTCAAAAACGCACCAAATGTTAATGACGTGTTTAGTTTCCACAATGGTTTTGTCAATTTGGTTGAACTTTAATTAATCAAAAAATAATAGGCTCAAGCAGAATTATTGCTTGATGATTCTTTGTGTTGCCACAATTTGACTGTTTTTTCTGAAAATAAGAATGTAAACTCCTTGTTCGGATTGACTTAAATCTAAGTGCGCATTTCCCCAAAACTGATCAATCTTTTTGATGCTCTGTCCCACGGTATTGTAAACAGAAATACTTAATTCTTCCTCAAGGTCTTCAGAACTGATCGTAAAATGTCCATTTTTACTAGGATTCGGATAAACTTTCAATCCTTGTTGAATCACTTCAACCTGGTCTAAGCCAATCGTAGGAGCGCTAAATTCTTCAGCAATATAAGCCCAAATTCCTCCAAGGTCTGTCCCAACAAACATTTCATAACGACGATCGTTCCTAAGGGTGTCAATGAATGGAGCGGAATATCCTGAGGTGTTGATGTTGGCATAATTGTCTGAAACGAGGTTGAAAACTTCACCATCGGCAATGTGACCTTCTATTTCATTGTAATAATAAACGGTCCCCATTCGGTTTCCACAAAATAAATGAAGTGTGTCGTTGTGTCGAACGAAATGAGGTGTAGAATATTTGTCTGGGGGGAATGAACCACCCATATCAACCTGACCCAAATCATCAGTTACCCATTTGAAGGAAGGGCTTGTTGCTGAACCAATATTTTCATAATAACTTATTCCACTACTTCGTTTACCTATAATTAAATCTAATAATCCATCATTGTTCAAATCGAAAAGTTGGGGAGAGGCAAAACTATTCACATCGATGGTAAGTCCTTGGTGGTCTTTTAATTCAATTTGACTCAAAGTGAAATCTTCTATTCCAGGACCAGACCTTTCGTATAAATGCAATAAACCATCTTGTGTTCCAAGTATCATTTCGTCTTGTCCGTCGTCATCAATATCTCCAAAGGTGGGGAACATGCGCAATTCATAACCTTCTCCAGAAAGTGAAAGCCAATCGTCAGTGATGAATGTAAATTCTGGAACTTCTGCACTTCCTGTGTTTTGGTAATATTGAATTTTAGAAGCTTTACTCGATGGGTCAACATACCTAAAATGAGAAGCTACTAACAAATCTTTTAAGCCATCGTTGTTGAGGTCTACCAAAACAGGAATAGCACCTTTTCCATTGTCAATCATATCGCCTTGAAGAAAGTTCTTTTTGACGAAGGAGAAATTAGGAAGATTGTTGGCGCCAAGATTTTTATAATACCATACACTTTCTAGGTTATCTGTACTTCCTGCCATGTTGGTTCCAACAATTAAATCCTTAACTCCGTCGTGGTCTACATCCAAATAAAAGGATGCAGGAAAAAAGGAAATGTCTACAGGCGTCGTGTTGCTAGGGAAGTTGGGGTCTTGGTTGACCATAATTGAATTTTGATTAGGTTGTGTTCCTCCATTTAACAAGGCGGTTAGGTTATGGTTATCAACATCTCCTAAAATTAAATCCATTACATCATTTCCATCGAGATCAATGGCCAGTAAAGTTGAACCAGAATGGCGAAAGTTACGCTGAGGATCGGGTAAGTTGCTGTTTCCACAAGGACCATCATTAGAGTCTAAGTGAATGGTATTGTCGGTATCACTTTCAATAAACTTTCCCCAGCATTCATTGTACAACTTGAATTCTAAAGAATCTGGAACACCATAATTTTCCATGGATAAATTTTTATGGTACTCTACACGTTGACCTCCCATGTTAAAAGTGAGTACATCAATGTCGCCATCACCGTCAATATCAACATAAGCAGGAATATCTACTGAACTGACATAAAGGTTAGGTACGATTGTCGGGTTGGGATTGGTGTAAATAGATTCTAATCGATCAGCAGCTACTTCCCATTGTAATCCGTCGCTTGCATTCCCAATGTTCTTATAAACTTTTACCCCTCCAATTCCATAGGTGAAAATGTCTTTTTTGCCATCGCCATTATAGTCCACCATAGCTACTCGATAACGCATGTCTTCAGGGAACAAGTGTCTAACATCATGCATGTATTCGTAGCTTTTAACTCCTCCGATTTCAATTGTTTTGAAAACAATGACTTGGTTTTCACTTCGGTCGAAAATGAAAAGGTCTTCTAAACCATCGAAATCAACATCAATACTTGAAAATTGCACATGATTTAATCCTCCAGCCCAAGGGAATTGTAAGGTGTCAGCACCTTTTTTGACCAAAATGGAATCGTTATAAGCAAAACCAAATTGTGCTTCTGTATTCGGGGTAAAAAAACAAATCAAGAAACAGAAAAAAATGCTATTAAGTATGGTCTGTTTCATTTTTAAGGTCTTCATTTATTGCTATATGTAGTGATAGAGTAAAATTAAAGATTTTATCTTTATATACCTAAAGATGTTTGGTTTTAACGCATGTCAAAAACGATTTTACCGTCCACAATGGAGACCCAAGCATAATTGGGTAAAAATGAAGCACTACTTTTTACGGCCTGATCAAAAATAACGATGTTGGCTTGTTTTCCTTTTTCGAGCGAACCGACCTGACCTTCTTCAAAACAGCCGTATGCAGCCCATAATGTCATGGCCTTTAGCGTTGTCGCTAGATCAACCGCTTCATCTTTGAGGAAGCCTTTCAAAGGTTCATTCTCTGTGTTTTTTCGTTGCACTGCAGCATGTATAGTTCCGAATGGGTCGTAATGCTCAATAGGAAAGTCCGTACCGAATAAAATCATGCCTGATTCTTTTTGCAAAGTGTTGTATGCGTATGCTCCTTTTTCTAGACGTTCCTTCCCAATGTGGTGTTCTGCCCAGCGCTGATCTGATGTGGCGTGTGTTGGTTGCACTGAAGGGATAACCCCTGTAGAATTGAAATACTGAAAGTCGCTTGGATGCATAATTTGGGCATGCTCAATTCTCCAACGGTGATCTGGTGTTTTCTGCATTAAGGTATCGATCATCCTCAAAACAGTTCGGTTTGCTGAGTCTCCGATGCAGTGACTATTGACTTGGTAGTTCAGCGTTTTGGCCTCGGTGAATACCGCATGAATTTCAGAAGGTGATTTTAAAAGCATACCGTGGGTGTTGGTTAGATCTGAATATGGTTCAATCATACAAGCGCCATGGGAACCTAAAGCACCGTCTGCGATAATTTTAAAACTACGAATGGACAAGCGATTGTTTTTGTAAAATCCGTTCTCTTTGGCAAATTCTATATTCTCTGGAGTAGGGAAGAGCATGGCATAAACATAAATCTCTAATTGATTTTTATCGGCCAACTCAATAAATAAGTCGCGTTCTTCAGCACTTAATCCCGCTTCATGAACATGGGTTATTCCTGCTGCTAATAAATCGTTTTGTATAGATAGAATAGCGGCTTTTAAATCTTCCTTTTTTGGTTTGGGAATGGCATTGTTGACTAAATCTAGCGCATGATCCAATAAAATCCCTGAAAGTTTACCGTCTTTTTTCAAAAAGTCCCCACCTTTAACTTGGGTGGTATCATTGATGCCAACATAATTCATCATGGCTTGATTAATCAACATTGCATGTCCATCGATTCGGGTTAAAGCCACTGGTATTTCAGGAAAAGTTTCATTCAGCAATTGATTGTCGGGCATGATTTTCTCACCCCATATGCTTTGATCCCATCCTCTACCTATCAGTATGGATTGTTTTGTTTTTGATTGGTGCTTTTCAAGTTTAGAAATCATTTCATAATAAGAACGAGAGCCTCTTAAATCAGCATTTAACTTCTGCTTGGCCAAAGACATGATGTGACCGTGAGCATCATGAAATCCAGGAAAAACATCTTTGTTTTGTGCATTTATGATTGTTTTTGCAGTGTATTTGTTCAGAATTTGCCTTTCTGGACCAACTTCAACAATTTTACCGTCTTTTATGGCAATGGCTTCAGACATTTCCAATTGGTCATTCATCACATGTATCTTTGCGTTGTGAATGATAAGGTCCACACTTTTACCTTTATAACATGCACTTAATGTAAGTAAGAGTGAAAGTAAAACTATATATTTCATGTGAATGGATTATTTAAAACGTAAAAATAGAAGAATTCTCGTCAGGACACAATCATAAAGAGAGAAGAGACTCCAAATATCTTAATTCTAATTTTGACAAAAAGCTTGTTAAATCGAGCGTAAAAGCACTGTAATTGGCAAATATATTTATTTTTGTTCCTTAAGTTTGAACCCCTATTACTGAAAAAATGAAGTTAAGAAAAAAAGAACTAATTGTCAGTGGAATTACTACCATTGCCCAACAAATTACTTTTGAATTAGACGAAAAGTCAATTGAAAAGAATGCGAGTTTGAAAAGAGGAGCGCTTTATGATGAGTTTGAGTCTAAAAAAGAATTTATTAATGAATGCTTTCTTTATATTGCGAATGAAGTTCTGAAAAGCAATGAGGCTTGTTTGAAATTGAAAGCCCATGGAAAGTCGGTAAAAGAAAAAGGAAGAACGATTTGGTTCAATACCATTGCTTGGTGGCTGAGTAATTCAGAAATGTTTGCCTTTTATTTAAAATACTTAACTTCCCGTTATTATTTTGAAAATGACCAAATTAAAAGTGAAATGAGATCGCTTTATTTTTCCTTTAGTGAAAGCGGAATACAAGCAGGATTAATAAAACCACTA
Organism: Brumimicrobium sp.; assembly: GCF_048268645.1. NCBI lineage: Bacteria > Pseudomonadati > Bacteroidota > Flavobacteriia > Flavobacteriales > Crocinitomicaceae > Brumimicrobium > Brumimicrobium sp. Next base: position 42,249 of record NZ_JBLWVE010000019.1, read on the forward strand.
CCAAAAGAATTTATACATGAGTTAATTATTGCACAAATGGTCAATACAATAGGATATATTCATAAGAATCCAAAATTATCTGCAGATAGTGAGTTCTTAGACCTTTCTTTTGAAGCATTATGGGATTCGATAAGGACACATTAAAATAAGTAAATGAAATACTTACACTTCATTATAGGGGTCGTCCTCTTTTTTGCTGCTCGGCTTTTAGAAATAAATGCTTTTGATACTTCTGCATTGGGACTGGCTTTATGGATGGTGTATTGGTGGATTACTCAACCTATTCCTTTATATGTTACTGCTTTGCTTCCTATTGCTGTTGGAGTCCCTTTTGAGTTAATTCAAACAGATATCCTTGCACAATCGTATGGGAATCAAATGATATTTTTATTTCTGGGTGGTTTTATTTTAGCCATAGGTATTGAAAAATGGAATTTGCACGAACAAATCGCCTTGACCATTATTAGAATGTTTGGACGAACGCCACAACGTATTTTGGGTGGATTTATGTTTTCGACTGCTGTTTTAAGCATGTGGATTAGCAATACAGCAACGGCATTAATGATGTTGCCCATCGCCATGTCTGTTATTCAAACTATTCCTCGATTTCGAGAAAAAAGATTGTTTTCAGTGGGTTTACTGCTGAGTATCGCATTTGCTGCTAATATTGGAGGAACAGCAACCCTCATTGGAACGCCTCCTAATATTCAGATGGCAGGAATTTTAGCTCAAGAGTTTGATTTGACCATTAGCTTTTTTGAATGGTTCTTAATCGGGACTCCGTTTATGTTGGTAATGTTGGTCTTGACTTTTTTTACGGTGAAGTATTTCTTCATTAAAAACGCTTCATTTGAAATGGAAGAAATTGAACCAAGAAAACTAGATGCTAACCAAAAAAGAGTACTGTATTTGTTTTTAGTTGTTGTGACTTTGTGGATGAGCCGTACATTCCTAAATGATTATTTGCCTATTGTAATCAATGACACCATTATTGCTTTGTCAGGTTCTATTCTGCTTTTTATTTTGCCTTCAACCGAAAATAGACCTCTATTGATTTGGGAAGACCTAAACCGATTGCCTTGGGGTATATTGTTTTTGTTTGGAGGTGGAATGGCATTGGCCGCTATCCTTGCTGAAGCCAATATTGTTAATTTCCTCGTTGAAGTCATGAAACCACTGGCTACTTTTCCTGTCATTGTCTTGTTGTTGGTCTTGTTTACGGTTGCCCTTTTTGCTACTGAATTAATGTCGAATTTAGCCTTGGTAAGTTTAATTATCCCATTGATTGGAAAGTTTGCTGTTGAATTGGATTTGCCTCTTTTAGGAATCTCTGCCGGAATAGCGTTGAGTGCTAGTTGTGCCTTTATGTTGCCTGTTGCAACTCCCCCCAACGCCATTGTATACTCTTCAAATTTGATCCATATCCGAGAAATGGTTCGGTATGGTTTCGTGTTGAATCTTATCGCTATTGTGGTGGTGACCTTCGTGATTTACCTGCTTTTCTTCATTTGATCTGATAAAAAATCATAAAATCACCCACCTTATCTTAAAAAATGAAGTAATATCGTGTGATGTTTCATCTTGCTATTGCTCTGTATTGGCGATTATTATTTTTATCTTTGTTTTACAAATAAGTTATATGATTAACACAAAATATATTATTTATTCACTGATCGCTTCCGCTTTCTTTGTCTTGGGATCGTGTAAAGTCAATAAAGGTTTTGAAGCACTTGATGAATACAATTATTTTGAAGCAAAAAAGCAGTTGGAGAAATCCTTGAAAAGAGATAAGTCCCCTTCTGCTTATGGATTAAGCCTTATCTATTTTAGAAATGATAATCCTTTCCATAATTTAGATTCTGCCTACCATTATGGATTGCTTTCTGTAGAATCCTTCAACGAAGCAAAACCTAAAAAACAATTGAAATGGGAAGAGCAATTAAACTTTACTGCTGCTACCGCAATAAATCATAGAAAACAAATTAGCGATTTAGGGTATGAAAAAGCAGTAAAGACAAATACAGTGGAAGGCTATAAGTACTTTATAGCGAACTATCCTTGGTCTAATTATATTGAAAATGCAGAAAAGAAAAGAGATTCCCTGGCTTTTGCTCTTGCAAAAATGAAGAACACAAGTCATATCTATTTAGAGTATCTGAAAAACTATGAGGACAGCGATTGGGAGCAAGAAGTAAAGTCTCTGTTGTACCGCGCACAGTTTGATGAGACCATTGAACCCAGTAAGACAGAAAGTTACATGGAGTTTATTCGAAAATATCCTAGTAATCCATTGGTGAGGGACGCACATTTCCAAGTTTTCTCCATCGAAACCCAAGCCAATACAATTCAAGCCTACAACAGATTCATTAAACGTTTTCCTAGTAATCCCTTCGTAGATGATGCCTGGACAAGTCTTTACCGTTTATCAATTTCAGATTACAATAAAGAAAGTATTGAGCGTTTTGCAAAAGATTATACCGAATTTCCTTTCCCACATTTGATTCAACAAGACTTGCAGTTGGTTGGACAAAATTTATTTCAGTTTATTCAAAGTGGGAAATATGGATTTATGGATGAAGAGGGAATCATTATGATTGCTCCTCATTTTGAATACGCTGGTCCTTTTAAAAATGGTTTGGCAGTGGTAACCAAACAAGGGAAATATGGTTACATTAATAAAAATGGTGAACTTTTAATTGATTATCAATTTGATGACGCTTTAGACTTTGATCAAGCGCGTGCAGTTGTCGAAGTTGATGGTTTGTATGGAATAATCGATGTCTCAGGAAACTTTATCCTGCCAGCCAAATTCGAAGATATTGGAAGTTTTTCGAACGGACTTACTTATGTGGAAGGAGAGGAAGGTTATCAATTCTATACCTTAGATGGTTCTTTGGCTTTCTCTGCTGTTTTCGATGAAGCTTTTTCTTTTATCAATGGATTAGCAGAGGTGAAAAAAGGAAATCAAAAAGGATACATTACTACGGATGGTAGTTTTGTGTGTGCTGTTTCAACTGGAAATTTGAGGCATTTTAAAGATTCTATTTTTGTACATGAATTCCGTGACAGCATGAACTTAATGTATGGCAACGGGGAATATTTATTCAAAGAAAGCTTCGATCAAATCGGAATATTGAATAACAATAGAGCGATCATTGAGAAAGATGGGGTATACGGTTACATTAACGGAAGAGGTGAAGAGATTATTCCGATGAAATATATCCCTTTTGCTAATTATATGCAGTTTGCACAATTTGAGCATAACCATGTAGTTTACAAGAAAGGTCAAAAATACGCCATGATGGACAGCCTGGGGAAAAGTGTTTTGCCAGCCCTCTTTGATGGAATTGGTGCTTTTGGAGAACTGATTCCTGTGACTAAAGGAAAAGGTTGGGGGTATGCAAATAAAGACGTTCGCCTAAAAATTGATTATAAATATGATTATGCTTATCCTTTCATTAAGGGAACTGCTATTGTTGAGAAAGACGACCTTTTTGGGGTAATTAATGTAAACGATGAGGAAATCATCCCTATTGCTCATGAGTCTATCAAAAGAATAAGCAATGATTTTTTACTTGTAAAAAGTGGGGGCTTTTTTGGACTATACAACAACAATGGAGAGGTCATTGTTAATGCTGAGTACAACAGAATTAATGAACACTCTAAAAACTTGTTTCAATTGGTAAAAGGACAAACAATTGTTTATTATGATGTATCAAAAAGTAAATTCATCTCGTTAAAGAATTAGAATGGATAAATTGCTTGATTTTATTGAACGCCATAAATACGGAATAGTAATTACTTTGCTGGTCCATGTTGGCTTGTTTATCTATTTTCAAGTGGCGACGTATAAAGAAGTTATTTTATTTGAACCTTGGGACTTCCAAAGTGTAATGGATGAAGCTCCAGATGATATAGAAATCACACCAGATCAAATTCAAACTCCACAAGAACAACAGCTTTTTAATCCACAAGAAGAGGTCAGCTCATTTGTAAAGAATGAGAACGACACCAGGGAGGAAAGTCAAAGCAAGGACATAAAATTCACTTCTTATTCGCAAAGTGGAAATCCAGAGCAGATTGAAAATCAATTTGAGCAACAACTTAAAGATGAAATCAGAAGGAAGCGTGAGGAAAGGGAAAGTAAAAACCCTTCTACGTCAACCGATGTTGATAAAAAACCGAAGAAAGATCCTGTTCAAAATACTTCTAGTGGAGGGGAAGCAAGTGAAAAAGCAGCAGGTGGCGCAACAATGGTTTCTTATTCTTTGGCCGGTCGCCATCCTTTAAATTATAATGATTGGTATGTGCGTAATCCTGGATATACCTGTGGGAATGTTAATGGTGTAGTGAAAGTGGCGATCTCTGTCGATGAAGGTGGACATGTAATCAGTGCGACTGTAATTGAAGGAGAAAGTCAAAACGCAACGGCTTGCATGAAACAACGTTCTAGAGAATATGCCTTGATGTCTCGTTTTAACTACTCAAATAAAGCACCAAAAAAACAAGAAGGTGTTATTACTTATCGTTTTGTATACAGGTAGAATTTTACCTGTGCAATGAATTTACTGATGGAGAAAATCAAACAAATAATGAAAGAAGGCCCACTAGGAATTTACCTTATGGCATTCCTTATTCCTCTCAATGCGAAATGGTTGGGTTTTGGCGTTTTAATCATTATTCTTGAACAAATCATTCGAAGAACTCCGATCCGTAAAGAAAACATCAAAAAGCAATTGAGTCTTAAGAATCCTGGATTATGGCTTTTCTTGTTTTATTTTATGCATATAGTTGGACTAATTCACACCGAAAATTTGGCTTTTGCCAATATGGATTTAGGTATGAAAGCGACCCTTGCAATATTTCCTGTTTTCTTTTTGCTGTATCAACCTTTGGTGCGTTGGCCTGCTTTTGTGAAGTGTTTCGTCTTTGGTGCTTTTGCTTCTATTCTTGTGAATGTAGCATTGTCGATGGAAGCTTTTCTCAACTCTGGGGCATTTTACTATATGCGTGGCTCCAACCTTTCTCAAATGATGCACCGAGGATATTGGGCAGTCTACCTTTTGATGGCGTATCTGTTTTTGCTCAAAATGGCTATTGTTGCAGTAGATAGAATCAAGATTTTCCTTAATTTATTGGGAGCGCTTTTTATAGCTGTTTTTGTGGTTTTGTCAGAATCGAAAGTGGGCTACCTTTTATTGGCTGTAATTTCGATTTGGGAAGTGGTTAAATTCATAAAAGCCCACAAAAATAAGTGGTTAATTCCTATTGCTGCCGCTGTGTTTGTCGGTGGAGGTATTTTGGTTTATACTTTAATGCCTAGCGCAGTGCAACGCATCTCAAAGACCTTCGAAGTGATGTCTAAGCCTTTGGAGAGTTATGATAAAACGGGTGCAGAAAGTACAACTGCTCGCCTCTTCGTTTGGGATGCTTCGGTAGATTTAATCAAAGAGAATTTTTGGTTTGGTGTGGGCACAGGTGACATCAAAGATGAATTGCGTCAAAGAAACTTAGATAAAGGATATACAGGCGTTGCACAAATGAACCTCAATAGTCATAATCAATTCCTGAACTCCCATGTTGCCATTGGTGTATTTGGAAGTTTGTTCTTACTGATGACCATCGTTTCGAATCTGTTCAAATTTAATCCTGATCCTTTTCGTTCATGGCGACTTGGAATTGTGTTCATACTTTTTATCGCGCTACTTCCTGAATCTATGTTGGAAGTTCAAGCAGGAATTATTCCCTATGCTTTTTTTCTGACTTTTTTAACGGCGTTTAAACCGAAAGTGTAGAATTCGGATTGTCATGTTTCCCAATGTTGAATAAAGCATCTCCTTTATTCACCAATGGCATTTCATTAACATTGAATATCATTCCGTTGAAGGGCGACTTAACCGAGCGCTCAAACTTGCCGTAGGGGTCAGAAATAGTAGCCAAAATAGTTCCTTTATCTACGTATTGACCGTTTTTTATCCTAAGGTTCAAGACCCCAGAATTACTGGCCCTAATCCATTTTGATTTCTTAATTGTATAGCTCTTTTGATCTGGCATTTCGGTATCAAAATAACGAATGCCTAAATGTTGCATAACACGTAATGTCCCGTCAATAGCCTGTTCTACTGCAAAATTGTCTATGCGGTTGGCTTTTCCTCCTTCATAAAGGATGTATTGCTTACCCAGTTTGGTGACTGCACTTCGTATGGACTTTGCGATAACAGACGAGTCAATTGTAAATGGCGCAGCAAATACCCTGCAAAGTGCTTTGGATGCCTCGTCGTTAAAGTCACATCGGGTTTGTGGATAATTGTTTCTTTGGGAAGATCCGGTATGGAAATCGATGACTACGTCTGTTAAAGGTGCAATATCCTTCATGAATATATAGGCGAATTGACTGGCCAATGATCCATTTTTGGTCCCTGGAAACATTCTGTTTAAGTCTCTTCCGTCTGGAAATTCACGCGATAAATTTAAAAAACCAAAAATGTTAAATACCGGAATACAAATGACTGTTCCATGATTGGGTTTGTGCCATCCTTTTTTTACTATTCTTCGCACTGCTTCAATTCCATTGATCTCATCTCCATGTAGTCCTGCCAATAACAAGAGGGTAGGACCAACTTTGGTAGCGTGACTCACAATCACTGGAATTTGAATTGGCGTATTGGTATGCAACTTGGCCACCTCTAATGTTATTCGAGCTGTTTTGCCGGGTGCGATCGTTTCTCCTAGTAATTCAAAAGGTTTTTGCTTTTTCATTGTTTAGCATTTCTTTCGATAAACTTTATTATTTCATCAGCAATGTCTAATCTGGTCGCATGTTCTATTCCTTCTAGTCCTGGCGAAGAATTTACTTCTAATACCAAGGGCCCACGGCTCGATTGAAGCATGTCAACTCCTGCAACACCTAAGTTTAAAGCTTTTGCAGAACGAATTGCTGCTTGTTCTTCGGCCTCAGATAGTTCGATGATTTGTGATGTGCCTCCGCGGTGAAGGTTGGATCTGAATTCGCCTTGTTTTCCTTGACGTTTCATTGCGCCAACAACTTTTCCATCCACAACAAAAGCCCTGATGTCAGCCCCGCCAGATTCTTCAATAAATTCTTGAACTATCACACGTGCTTTTAGTCCGTTGAAGGCCTCTAAAACTGAGGTTGCCGCTTTTTTGGTGTCTGCCAATACAACACCCAATCCTTGTGTTCCTTCTAATAACTTGATGACAATTGGAACACCACCTGCGGATTCAATAATGCTTTCTACGTTTTTGGAGTAATTGGTGAATACCGTTTTTGGCAATCCAATTCCTGATTTTGTAAGCAATTGAAGTGAACGTAATTTGTCTCGTGAGTCAGCCAACCCTCTAGATTTTACAGCAGAAAATACACCCATCATTTCAAATTGACGAACCACTGCCGTTCCATAAAAGGTGACGGAAGCTCCAATTCGAGGAATAATCGCATCAAAACCTTCTAAATAATGATCAACGTAATAAAGCCGAGGTAACTCTTCCTCAATTAAAATATTACATTTTAAATGATCAATCACTTCCACCTGATGACCGTGTTTTAAACATGATTCAACAAGCCTACGGGTTGAATATAGATTTGCATTTCGGCTTAAAATTCCAATTTTCATTAAGTTTTTCTTGTTTTAAATTTGAATGATTCGTTTGATAAAGTTGTATCGATTAAAAAGCGATGGGATAATAATTTACGCCCCAAAAGTACAGGATATCTCATTAAGTCCCGCTTAGAAAGGGTAAATTCTGTAGCATGCTTTTCTCCAAAAAGAATAATATCCCCTTCGATCACATATCGCTTCTGCATTTCACCACTTGAACTGCGGACTTTCTTTTGTTTAAATTTTTTGAAATACATGGATTCTCCAGTGTAAGAACTGTCTTCTTCGTCTAAAAATATCACATGTAAACCCTCTGGACTTTCTTCAACCACTGAACAGTGAATGGTCGAAGTGTAAGCTCCTGAATCAATTTTTACGTCTACTTCTTCTAAGTTGAACGCTGGAAGGTCTGCAATGTCATCCTTTCCTATGATGGGTTTTTCGTTTGGTATTAAAGCCATTTTTTACGTTTGAAATAAATAATCATTAGCAAAGTTAATACAGCCATTCCAATCATGGTGAAGAGATAGCCATATTTATATTCTAATTCGGGCATATTTATGAAATTCATCCCGTAAATTCCCGCGATAAACGTCAAAGGAATGAAAATAGTTGAAACAATGGTTAAAACCTTCATAACATTGTTCATTTTATTGGATAAACTACTCATGTAAAGGTCCAATAACCCATTTACGGATTCCTTTAAAACGGTAATCGATTCGATCACCTGTAAGGTGTGGTCGTATAAATCGCGAATAAATAACTTCGTCTCTTTGTGAATGTATGGAGCTTCTGACTTTTCAAACTGGTTGACCGCCTCACGCAATGGGAAAACTGAACGGCGCATATAGGCAGCTTCTTGCCGGAGGTCGTTGAGGCGTGGTAACAACTTCTCCGATGGATGGGCCAATACCTCGATTTCAAATTCTTCGATGACATTGGCAAAATGCTCTACCGCGATAAAGTAATGATCCACAATTGAATCCAATAAGGCATAGGCTAAATAATCGGATTGACGACCGCGAATGTTGCCCTTGCCTTCAAATAACCGAGTGCGAACATTGTTGAAGACATCGCCTTCTTTTTCTTGAAAAGTAATTAAATAATTGTCGCTGAATAAAATGGTGATTTGCTCATCGTTGATGCTGTTGTCCTCGATTTGAAACATTTTTGCAACAACATGTTCGTAATGGTCATAGTCGTCAAACTTTGGTCGCTGACCAATGCTCAAAATGTCTTCTCCCGATAGTTTGTGCATCTTAAAATGGTCTACAATCTGCTTGACAATCTCAACTTCGTGAAGTCCCTCGATGTTTAACCATTTCATTTCTTGAGTAGTACTCATCTTTGACAAAGCTTCTTCTATGGTGTCAAATTTATATTCTGAAATAGACTCTTTATTATAGGTGATGAGTTCAATGTTGGGCGTTTCCATTTTGCGCTCCCCTGTAAAGAGTAACATTCCTGGAGCCATTCCCGTTTTCTTAATTGAACTCGCTTTTTTTAATTTCTTTTTGTACTTCATAGAATTAATGCTCTAGCTAAGGTTGGTCTTGCTCCATCTAATGTATTAATTATTTTTTTCACGAGGATAGGTTTAACCTAACTTTTCCCTTTTGCACAGGTTTTTCTTCGTTTTTGAACCTTCAATCTTTTTATGAAGAACATTTTGCTTGAATTTGAAATTGTTTTTGAAACCCTACTTTGAATAGAATTCTGTCAAAAAAAGTCTATTTTATTTTACAATAAAATCAACCATTTAAGCTTATTTTACGTCCTTATAACACGAATACAGAAAACAACTGCTCTTATGATGCATAAATTGAATATTGCACTACTTTTTATTTTGGTCTCTTTCGTCGGGTTTTCCCAACGTGGAAAAGATGGTGACTATACTGCTGCAGCCCTTAACGAACAAGTAAATACCTATACCGAGTTGACTGCCGATGCAAATGTTGGTGCAACTTCAATTACGGTAAGTAACAATACAATGACAGGTGCTCATTTCTCAAGTGCTCTGCAGGCCGGAGACTTAGTGATGATTTATCAAGTGCAAGGTATCTCCATAGATTTAAATGTTTATACCGTTACAGGCTGGGGAGGAACTTATACGGTGCAAAATTCGTTTTTTTCAAATGGGAATATACCAGATTTTATTGAATTTGGTTCTGTAACAAATTACAAGTCAACAGGTTTGTATGAGTTGGCAGAAGTGCAGTCTGTTTCTGGGGCCAATACCATCAATTTAACCTGCGGCTTACAGCACAGTTACCTCACCACAGATAACAATCACCCGCAAGTCATTCGCGTTCCAAGGTTTAGAAATTTAACCGTACCCAACAACACCAGTATTACTCCAATCGCATGGGATGGTACTGTAGGTGGAGTAGTTGCCATAGAGGTAGAAGAAGATTTATCAGTGACAGGTTCAGGAAGAATTTCTGCAGATTCTTTAGGTTTTCGTGGAGGATTGGCAGATGGAACTGGTGATGCCGCTCCTGTTGCAGGCTCCATTAATAATGTTGGAGACAGAGGCTTTCTAGGGTCGTTTAGTAATGCAGAAGGCGCGGAAAAAGGAGAAGGAATTTACGGTGGATTTATAGACCATGATATTGTATACTCAAGATATTGTTACGGTTCAATTGCCAATGGTGGTGGTGGTGCGAATTATCACAACGCCGGTGGTGGTGGAGGTGCTAACGTCGGACAAGGAACTTACTATGGTTACGGAGTAATCGATAGGGGTCCAGGAAATGTTTATGATCCTGCATGGAACCTAGAAGATCCTGCAATGATTACCAATATTCCAACTTCTGCTGGTGGAGGTAGAGGGGGATACTCTCATGCTTCAGTAAACAGAAATGCGTTAACAGTAGGTCCTCATAATAGCCTTTGGGATAGTGATTACAGGAGAATTTCTGGTGGTGTTGGAGGTCATCCGTTAACTTATGATGCTAACCGCGCCTTTTTAGGAGGTGGTGGAGGTGGTGGTCACCAAAACAATGGAGAAGGAGGAGATGGTGGAAATGGAGGTGGCTTCGTTTTCATCAGTGTTTATGGAAACACAACAGGAGATGGTTTTATTTCTGCCAACGGACAAGATGGTGGCGATGCAAGTGGGTCGAGTTCTCCAGGATGGGGGAATCGATCGGGTGATGACGGTGCCGGAGGTGCTGGAGGTGGTGGCGCTGTTGTGATTCGCAACATCAACCCTCTACCTGCAACCCTGCAATTGGAAGCAATTGGGGGGAAAGGAGGAGACCAAATCCGTGTACTTGGATTCATGACTTCAGAAATAGCTGACGGTCCTGGTGGAGGTGGTGCTGGTGGAATGATTGCTTTTACCTCAGGAACTCCACAACAAGACGTGAGTGGTGGACTTTCTGGAGTGACCAATTCAGGTTTTATGACCGATTTTCCAGTCAACGGAGCAACCGGTGGAGCGGATGGTTTGATGAATCGACCTGCAATTGCTTTTGATATTTTGGTGGAAAATGACACCATTTGTAGTGGAGAATCTACCACTTTAACTGCAACAACTGCTGGAAATCTATCGCCAACTCCAACCTTGTTTTGGTATACTACTTATACAGGTGGTTCTGCAATTGCTGGTGGAAATTCTATGACAACCCCAGTACTGAACTCTACAACAACTTATTATGTGGGGACCTGTCCGAATTCATTTAGGGTTCCTGTTACTGTAGTGGTTGCCCCAGACATTATTGTTGCCGGTACACCTCCTACAATAAGCGATGAAACGTGTGCAGGAAATGATGGTTCTATTACTGGAATAACGGCATCTGGCGGAGGATTTGGAACCTTGACCTATGAGTGGAATGGAAATCCAACTCCTTCTGCAGACCTAACTGGTGCAACTGCGGGAACATATACTTTGGTGATCAGCGATGAGGTAGGATGTTCTGAAACGCTTGGTCCTTTTACTATAGGAAATGCATCAGGTCCTACGATAGACGCTTCAGCAATGACCATTAACGATGAAACATGTAACGGAAACGATGGTTCGATTACAGGAATTACCGCTAGTGGAGGAACAGGAACCTTGACTTACGATTGGAATGGAACAGCGAGTGCTACGCCGGACTTAACAGGAGCTGTTAATGGAACTTATACCTTAACCGTTACCGACGGAAATGGCTGTACAGCGACTTCGGGTCCACATACCATTAATTCTGCTTCCTCAATTGCAATTGATGTAACAGCAATGACCATCAACGATGAAAGTTGTAACGGAAACGATGGTTCGATTACAGGAATTACAGCCAGCGG